>USDC01000010.1 GCA_900553435.1 uncultured Mycoplasmatota bacterium | reverse complement strand
GAGATTTTTTCTGTAACATATATTTTAAAGAACAAGAAGAATACAACTTTGATTATACAGGAGATTATCAAACATTTACTGCACCATACTCTGGAACATATAAAATAGAGCTTTGGGGAGCAACTAGAGAATTTGTAGAAAATTCAAATAAAAAGTATTATTATCTTGGTGCATATACCAGTGGAGATATTGAACTAGATAAAAACGAAAGGTTATATATTTATATTGGAGAGAAAAGCAGAAAAACTGAGGTAAACGGAACATTTAATGGTGGGGGAAGTTCGAGCAAAGGAAGTTATGGTAGTGATAACGCTTCAATATATTATCAAAATTATCCAGGGGCAGGAGCAACAGATGTAAGACTTGTAAGTGGAGCATGGAATAATTTTGAAAGTTTAAAAAGCAGAATAATAGTTGCAGCTGGAAGTGGTGGAGGAATGCCCGTTGGTTCTTCAGGTGGAGGTTTGTATTCAAAAAATTCAAGTTTTTCTCCTGGATCTGTGTCTTGTCCATCTTATCCATCTACTAAATATCCAGTATATGGAGCTACTCAAACAAAAGGCGGTTATGCAAGAACAGGAGAGCTTTCTGGCTCATTTGGTAAAGGTGGAAACGGTGAAGTTACAACTCTCCGTTATGGTTCTTCCGGAGGTGGAGGAGGCTACTATGGAGGTGGCGGTGGTTACTCAAAATCATGGAACAATGATATATACTGTAGCGTCAGTGGTTCTACAGGAGGTTCTTCATTTATAAGTGGTCACAATGGATGTGATGCAATTAGTGAGGCATCTACTTCGTCAAGCATCATTCATACCGGTAAATCTATTCATTATAGTGGAAAAACCTTTACTAATACTGTAATGATTGATGGATATGGTTATACTTGGAGTACATCTGCAACAGAAAAAGTATCATATCCAAATCCTTTAGGTGGATTTTTTAATGATATATCTGATACTGGAGGTCTTAAAAGTTTAAATGGATTTTCTGGAAATGGATATGCAAGAATAACTTTACTTAGTTTAGATTAACTTTCTTTTTTGTTGTTTACTTAATTTAATAAATATGATAAATTTAATAAGACAGAAAGGATAAACATTATGGAAGAAATTATCATATCTATTATGAATAGTTACGGATATTTAGGTGTGTTTTTACTAATTGCAATTGAAAATGTATTTCCACCAATACCATCTGAGGTTATCTTACTTTTTGGTGGTTTTATGACAACAAAAGCAGAATTAAATATTATTTTAATGATTATTGCTGCAACTTTAGGTAGTGTTTTAGGTGCGATTATATTATATTATGTAGGTAAAATATTAAATAAGAAAAGACTTATAAAAATTGTAAATGGTAAAGTTGGAAAAGTACTTAGATTAAAAGCAAGTGATATTGAAAAAGCAGATGATTGGTTTGATAAAAAAGGAAATAAGACTGTTTTCTTTTGTAGATTTATTCCAATAGTAAGAAGTTTAATTTCAATCCCTGCGGGTATGAGTGAAATGAAGATGCTAAAATTTTTACTTTATACATTCGCAGGTTCAACAATTTGGAATACTGTTTTATTAATTATAGGGAATAGACTAGGTGAGAACTGGAATTCTATTTTAGGAGTGTTTGATAGATATTCTCATATAGTTTTAGTTATATTGGTATTTATGTTTTTTGGTCTTGTTTTTTGGTTTTATTATAAAAGGCTTAAGAAGAATAATTAGTGTTTTTTACACTTTTTTTCTTTTTTTAAAAAAATTAGCACTCATATATTGACATTGCTAGTGCATAATATTATAATGTACATAGCACTTCTTAATAAACAGTGCTAAATGGGGTGGATATATGTTAAATGATAGACAAAAAGATATTTTAAAACTTATTGTTTTACAATATGTAAAGACTGCTCGTCCAGTAGGTAGTAAAAGTATTTGTCAAAAACTAAAATGTTCTAGTGCAACAATCAGAAATGATATGGCAAGATTAGAAGAACTTGGTTTTTTAGAAAAAACACATATATCTTCTGGAAGAATTCCCTCAGAAAGTGGATATCGTTATTATGTAGATAATTTAATGGAACCTAAGAAAATAAGTGGAGAAGATATGTTAAAGTTACAAACTATATTTTCTAATAACGAACTTGAACTTAGTGATGCCATTAATAAAAGTCTTGAGATAATAAGTGATATTACCAATTATACTTCTGTAGTACTTGGAAAAGCTTCTCATGAAAATTTACTTGAAAAAGTAGAGATAATACCTGTTGGTGAAAAATGCATAGTAGCAATAGTGGTTACAAATAAAGGGCATGTTGAAAGTAAACAAATTTCTTTGCCTACCGCGATTGATAATGCAGAACTTGTAAAAGCAACTGAACTTGTAAATAAAATGCTTGTTGGAACACCTATTAATAAAGTTGGTGAAAAATTAGAATATGAAATTAAACCAATAATTGGAAGTTATATTAAAAATTATGAGGTATTATATAATGCATTTTATGAAGCTTTTAGAGATTTCGCAGAAAATAAAAATGTAAGATTTAGTGGTAAAGCTAATATGTTAAAACAACCGGAATTCACGACTGTTGATGATGTTAAGAAAATCATAAGTAAATTTGAAAGCGAAGAAGTAGTGAGTAAAATTGAAGAGACAGATGACGAGGTTAAAATATATATTGGTAAAGATAATGAATTGGATGATGATCTTACAGTTATTAAAACTAAATATGATACTGGAAGCGAAGAGGGAACAATCGCAATCATTGGTCCTAAAAGGATGGAATATGATAGAGTTATTACAATGTTAAATTATGTAAAAGATAACATTGAAAAAAAAGGAGACAGTGATGGAAAATAAAGAAAATGAAGAAAAAACAAATGAAAATGTAGATAAAAAAGAAGAAAAAAAGAATAAAAAGGTTAAAGTTAATAAAGAAATTGAAGAACTTAAAAGTTCTTTACAAGCTAGCGAAGAAAAATGTTTACGTCTTCAAGCAGAATTTATTAATTTTAGAAACAGACAAAATAAAGAAATTGAAGCAATGGCAAAATATGAGGGTGAAGAGTTAATTAAAAGACTTTTACCTATCATTGACGATTTTGAAAGAGCTATAAAACTTGATGATAATGACTTAAGTGATGAAGTAAGTAAATTTCTTAGTGGAATAAAAATGATTTATGGAAATTTAATTTCAATACTTGAGACATTTGAAATTAGAGAAATTGATGTACTTGGTCAAGAATTTGATCCAGTATACGCAGAAGCAGTTATAACCGAAGAAGATAAAACTAAACCAAGTAATGTTGTTTTAGAGGTATTTACAAAAGGTTATATATATAAAGATAAAGTAATTAGACCAGCAATGGTCAAAGTAAATAAATAAAAAGAAAGGATTTGATAAAATGAGTAAAGTTATAGGTATAGATTTAGGAACAACTAATAGTTGTGTCGCTGTATTAGAAGGTGGTAGCCCTGTAGTTATTCCTAATAGTGAAGGAAATAGAACAACTCCTTCAGTTGTAAGTTTTAAAGATGGAAAGGAAAAAGTAGGAGATTTAGCTAAAAGAGAAGCTCAAACATCAACTGATGTAATTACATCAATTAAAAGATTAATGGGTACAAACAAAAAAGTTAAAGCAAATGGAAGAGAATATACTCCGCAAGAAATTAGTGCTAAAATCTTAAGTAAATTAAAAGTAGATGCAGAAGCATATTTAGGAGAAAAAGTAACTAAAGCAGTTATTACAGTTCCTGCATACTTTAATGATGCAGAACGTCAAGCAACTAAAGATGCTGGTAAAATTGCTGGTCTTGAAGTTGAAAGAATTATTAATGAACCTACTGCTGCGTCCCTTGCATATGGTCTTGATAAACAAGATAAAGCTCAAACTATTCTTGTATATGACTTAGGTGGAGGAACATTTGACGTTTCTGTACTTGAACTTGGAGACGGAGTATTTGAAGTTAAAGCTACTGCTGGTAATAATAAATTAGGTGGGGACGACTTTGATAATAGAATAATTGATTACTTAGTAAGTGAATTTAAGAAAGAAAATGGTGTTGATTTATCTAAGGATAAACTTGCTGTTCAAAGACTTAAAGAAGGTGCTGAAAAAGCCAAGAAAGACTTATCAAGTACAGTTTCTACTACAATAAGCTTACCATTTATTACTCAAGGTAGTGATGGACCACTTCACTTAGAAATGAATTTAACTCGTGCTAAATTTGAATCATTAATTAAAGATTTAGTAGATAGTACTTTAAAACCAGTTAGAGATGCTATTAAAGAAGCAAAATTAACTAAGAATGATATTGATAAAGTAATACTTGTAGGTGGATCAACTCGTATTCCATGTGTACAAGAACTTGTTAAGAAAGAACTTGGTAAAGAACCTAGTAAAGAAGTTAACCCAGATGAAGTTGTTGCAATGGGAGCTGCTATTCAAGGTGGAGTACTTACTGGTGAGGTTGACGATTTAGTATTACTTGATGTTACACCACTTAGTTTAGGTATTGAAACACTTGGAAATGTTATGACTGTATTAATCCCAAGAAATACAACAATTCCAACAAGTAAAAGCCAAGTATTCTCAACTGCTGCAGATAACCAACCAGCTGTTGACATACACGTTCTTCAAGGTGAAAGACCAATGGCTATGGATAATAAAACACTTGGAAGATTTCAACTTACAAATATTCCACCAGCTCCAAGAGGTGTACCACAAATTGAAGTTACATTTGATATAGATGCAAATGGTATTGTTAATGTTAAAGCAAAAGACCTTGGAACTAATAAGGAACAATCAATTACAATTACTGCATCAACTAACCTTAGTGATGAAGAAATTGATAAGATGATGAAAGAAGCTGAAGCTAATAGAGAAGCTGATGAAAAACGTAAAGAAGAAGCAGAAGTTAGAAATGAAGCTGAAACTTTAATATTCACTACTGAAAAGGCAATTAAAGATTTAGGAGATAAAATAACTGATGAAGAAAAAACTAAGGCTGAAGATGCAATTAAAGAATTAAAAGAAGCTTTAGAAGGCAGTGATATTGAAGCAATTAAAAATAAGAAAGATGCATTAAATGAAAGTGCGATGGCTCTTGGTGCTAAAGTGTATGAAGAAGCTGCAAAACAAGCACAAACTGAATCTGAACAAAATACTTCTGAAGAAAATAAAGATAATGTTAAAGAAGCAGAATACGAAGAAAAATAATAAAAAATAGGTGTAAGTTCTAGGAAACTAGAACTTATATCTGGTTAAAGGAGAAAACATGGCAAAAGAAAAATTAAGAAGTGAAATAAGTGATGAATATAAATGGGATTTATCTAAATTTATTAAAGATGAAAAGGAATTAGATAAAAAGTTAGAAGAACTTGATAAAGCTTTTAAAAAGTTACTTACATATAAAGGTAAAATAATGGAAAGTGCCTCAACTTTATATAATTTATATGAGGACCAAATAAATTTTTCAAATTTAGAAAGCGATGTATACGTATATGTATCATTGTTATATGATGAGGAAACTACAAATGAGGCAAATGATGCTAAAAGATTAGCTGTTTATAAAAAAATAGAAGATTATTCTCCAGAACTTGCTTTTATTGATAATGAAATATTAGAAAGTGATTATGAAAAAGTAAAAGAATATATAAAAAGTGATAAAAGACTTGAAGAATTTGCTTTTGATTTAGAAAAAATGTTTAGGCATAAAAAACATATTTTATCTTTAAAAGAAGAAAAGTTAATAAGCGAGGCTTCTATTGCTTTTGGAGTTGGAAGTGAAGTTCACTCTAAACTCGATAATTCTGATATTGATTTAGGAGAAATAGAGGTAGATGAAGAGTTAGTTAAACTTACTAATAGTAATTATACAAAATATTTAAAGAGTAAAGATAGAGATGTAAGAAAAAGTGCGTTTAATAATATGTATAATTATTGGAAAGGTATTAAAAACACAGTAAGTGTAGCTTACAAAGGGCAAATCAAAGAAGATTTCTTTTATAGTAAAGTAAGGAAGTTTTCTTCTCCTTTAGAAGCAAGCCTTTATAGTGATAAGATAAGTGTAGGATTGTATGATACTTTAATTAATACTGTACATGATAATTTAGATAAAATGTATAAATATGTAAATATTAGAAAAAAGATGTTAGGATTAAAAAAATTACATTTTTATGATATTTATGTTGATTTAACTAATGAAATAAAAAATGATGTTCCATTTGTTAAAGGAAAAGAAATTCTTTTTGATGCTTTAAAACCACTAGGAAAAGAGTATTTAAAGGATTTAAATAAAGCCTTTGATGAACATTGGATAGATATATATCCAAATAAAGGAAAGAGAAGTGGAGCATATAAGTGGGGAACATATAATTCTTATCCCTATGTACTTCTTAATTATGAAAATACATATGATGATGTTTCTACAATGGCACATGAACTAGGACATGCGATGCATTCATATTACTCAAATAAAAAACAAAGTTATGTTTATGCATCATACCCTATATTTTTGGCTGAGATAGCATCTACTGTAAATGAAGTAATACTTAATGATTATTTTATAAGAAATGCTAAAACTAAAGAAGAGAAAATATATTTTATTAATGATTTTCTAGATAAAATAAGGGGAACTCTTTATAGACAAACTATGTTTGCTGAGTTTGAACGTATTATGCATGAAAAGTATGAAAAAGGAATTCCTTTAACTTTAGAAGAATTTAATAATACATATTATGAACTAAATAAATTATATTTTGGTCCAGATATGTTTATTGATGAAGATATAAAATATGAATGGATGAGAATACCGCATTTTTATACACCATTTTATGTATATAAATACGCAACAGGTATAAGTGCTGCATGTGCGATTGCAAGTAATATATTAAATGATGAAAAACAAAGAGATAAATACTTAGAATTTTTAAGTAGTGGATGTAGTAATTATCCGCTTGAAATATTAAAAAGTGTAGATGTTGATATGGAAAGTGGAGAGCCAATAGAAAAAACTTTAAAATTATTTGGTAAAAGATTAGATGAATTAGAAGAGTTAATTAAATAACACCTAGGAAGGAGTAAAAATGGCTAAGAAAGATTATTATGAAATTTTAGGAGTGTCTAAAAACGCTTCTCAAGCTGAGATAAAAAGTGCTTTTAGAAAGCTTGCTAAAAAATATCATCCAGATGTTTGTAAAGATAAAGATGGTGAGGCAAAGTTTAAAGAAGCACAAGAGGCATATTCCGTTTTGTCTGATGAAAATAAAAGAAAGCAATATGATCAGTTCGGACATGAAAACTTTGAAAACATGAACAGAGGCGGAGCTGGTGGTTTTGGTGGCTTTGGAAATGCTGACGGTTTTGACTTCGGAGGTTTTGATTTTTCTGATATATTTGATGCGGCCTTTGGTGGTAGTGGATTTTCTTCATTTGGATTTGATTCATTTGGTGGAAGAGGAAAATCTAGAAAAAGAAAAGGTGCAGATACGTTATATAGAATGGATATAACATTTGATGAAGCTGTGCATGGTTGTGAAAAAGAAATAAGAGTAGAAGTAACAGATGTTTGTAATGAATGTGATGGTTTAGGCGGTTTTGATGAAGAAGAATGCCCAAACTGTGGTGGAACAGGAAGAGTAAGAGAACAAATGTCTACTATATTTGGTTCTTTTGTAAATGAAACAGTATGTAAAACATGTAATGGAAAAGGAAAAACTTATAGAACAAAATGTAGTAAATGTAGAGGAAAAGGAACGGTAAAAGAAGAAAAAAATATAAGCGTATCTATTCCGGCGGGTGTTGATACTGGTACACAAATTAGACTCTCTGGTAAAGGAGAAGCTGGCAAAAATGGTGGAGCAAATGGAGATTTATACATAGAATTTAATGTTTTACCACATCCACTATTTAAAAGAGAAGGAACTGATATATATGTTGATGTTCCACTTACAATAAGTGAACTTGCCCTTGGAACTATTAAGGATATTAAAACAATAGATGGAGAAATAAAATTAAAAATAAGAGAATCTTCTCAACCTGAAGAGATATTAAAAATAAAAGGAAAAGGAGTAGTAGATCCTAACACAGGTAGAAAAGGGGATATGTACGTGGTATTAAAACTAGTTATCCCAACAAAACTTACTAGAACTCAAAAGAAACTATTTAAAGAACTTAGTGAAACAGAACTTAAAGAAGAAGCAGAATTTAAAAAGTTTGATAAATATAATAAATAACGCGAAAGCGTTTTTTTTCATACAATAAAATATGGTAGTAAAAGTAATGATAATTAGTTTAATAATTAATATGATTTTATCTTTTTCTAAAATAATCTGTGGTATTCTAGGAAGTTCAAAAACTTTGGTAGCTGATGGAATACACTCTTTTAGCGACCTTGCAACAGATGTAGTTGCTTTAATAGGTTTAAAAGTCTCAGCTAAACCTCCAGATAAAACACATCCATATGGTCATGGTAAATATGAATATGTTTTTAGCATATTTATCAGTTTAATGATAATAATTTTATCATTTGTTATTTTTGCAAATTCATTTTTTGGTGATGTAGTAGTTCCATCTAAATATGTTTTAGTTATTTTATTTATCTGCTTAATAATAAAGTTTTTTCTTGCAAGATTTATTAGTAAATATGGTAAAAAATATAATAATAAAATTCTAATTACAAGTGCTTTAGAAAGTAAATGTGATGTTTTTAATTCTTTTATTGCGTTTATTTTTATCTTTTTAAGTTTGTTTAGTTATAAATATAAAATATTTGCCTATTTTGATATTTTAGGAAGTATTATTATTTCAATTATTATATTTATTGTTGGACTAAAGTGTTTGATGCAAAACATAAATAGTGTTATAGGTGAGGTAGAATACAATAATGATTATATAAGTGAAATTTACTATATTGTTAGTAGTATAAATAAAAATATATTAGTTAAAGATGTAAAGTTATTAAAATATGGTTCATACTATATTCTTTTAATTATCTACAAATAAGGATTATAAATTAAGAAAACTATATTTAATACAAGAAAAAATAAAAAATGAAATATTAAGAAAAGGTTATTATAAATTTATAAATATTGAATTTGTTTTAAAGTAATAAAAAAAATTTAAAAAATTGTAAATTGAAATAAAAATTATTGTTTACCATTTATTTTTATGATATAGTTATTGTAGAAAGGATGGGAAAAATGAGTGCAAAAATAAAATGGATTATACCATATTGGGTATGTTTCTAGCACCAGGTTTTATTAATGCAGCTGAAGTAAATGTAACTTCTACTATAAATGAAGCAATAAAAAGTGCGTCTGCAGGAGATACTATAGTTTTAGAAGCTAAAACTTATACTGAAGATGTAACTGTTAATAAAGCTGTTAATATCAAAGGTGCAGGAAAAGATGCAACAGTATTAAATGGACATATTACTGTTACTGCTGATACAACAATTAGCGACCTTACAATATCAGATGACGGTACTACTCAAACATCTGGTACTGGATATGGAATACTTGTTAATGCTAAGAGTAACGTAACTGTAGAAAACGCATTAATTAAATATTCTAAGTATAGTGATGCTGACTATGGAAACTCTACATTCTTTACTGGTATTTGGCTTTCTAAATCAGCTGATGCATCAACTTTAAAAGTAGATGCTACTGACATATATGCTAAGTATGGAATTTGGGTACATGGTCAAAACAACAATGTTACAGTAAATACTTCAAACATTGAAGGGTGGGCACCACTTGATATATCAAACGGAAGTAGTGCACAAACTTTAGCTTCTGGTAATAAAGTTACAGTTAACTCTTCAACTTTAACTGGAGTTGTAACTTTAACTGGAGACTATAATAAATATGGAGTAGTTGTAATTGGAGGACAAGATGGACTTAAACTTGAAATCAATAGTTCAACTGTACAAAACAAATTCACTAAATCTAATACAGAAGATTTAATACTTTTTGGAGGAGCATATAAAGACTCTAAAAACGTAAGTGTTACTATTAATGATTCAAAATTAATAAACAATGATACTAATGGTGAAAGTGCTGTAGTTAATCTTGGATATAATACAACACCAGCTCCAAGTAGTAACAATAGCATAGAATTAAATAATAATGAAATTACTACAGCAAACGGTGTTGAATTTACTTCACCTAATGCTACTTATGCTTATGTAAAAGTTGTTGTTGGTGATAAAATCGATGTATATACTGTAGAAAAAAATACATTATTTGACAAACCAGCTGACCCAGAAGTAGATGGTTATACATTTAATGGATGGTATACTACAGAAGAATATACAGATGAATTTAATTTTGAAGAAGAAATTACAGATGATGTAACAATCTATGCAAAATTAGATAAGAATGAAGAAGTAACTGATAATCCTAGTGAAGATGAAACTGAAGATGACGCACTATTAGATGACGTACCAAAAACTGGTGAAAAATTTAGTTTCATTAAATGGCTAATTTCTTTATTTAGATAGGAAGGATTACTTCCTTTTTTCTTTAGGGGATGATTTTATGAAAAAAAGAAAAGTAAAACGTAAATTAAAGTATAAAAATATTTTTAAACTTTTAATTGTAATTCTTATTGTTTTAATAGCGTTTTTAGACTTATTATATGTTTTTAATAAAGTAAATGAATATGAAAAAGAAGAAAAAACAAAAGAAGAAATTCATAAAACAAAAGAAGAAACATTAAATTATATTGAAAAACTACACAAAGAAAATAAACATGTAATAGGTTGGATTAAAATAGATAACACTAATATTGATTATCCCGTACTTTATAGTAAAAATGATTATTACTTAAATCATAACTATAAAAAAGAAGAAGATAAAAACGGAAGTATTTATATTGATAAATATAATAATCTGACTGATAAAAACTTAATATTTCATGGACACAATATGAGAGATGGGAGTATGTTTCATGATTTATTAGAATATAAAGATAAAGACTTTTTTAAAAAACATAAAACAGTGAAATTTTATACACTGGATGGCTATAAAGAATATGAAATAATCTCAGCTTTTACTTCTAAAGTATATAAAAAGACTGATAATGTATTTAAATACTATAAGTATTATGGAGATAAGATAAATAATAATTATGATGAATACATAAAAAACATAAAAAATCTATCTTTATATAAAACAAATACAAAAGTAACAAATGAAAACTTAATTACACTTTCTACTTGTGAATATAGTACGAAAAACGGTAGAATGGTTGTAGTTGCTAAAGAAAAGTAGAGAGACCTCTACTTTTTAATTGGTTTAATTTTATATTCTATTAGATTATCATCCATTACTAAATTATAAATATTTGTAACTTTATATTCAAAATCAAGTAAATCATTATTTTTAACATAATTTGTAATAATAGGTAAAGTTACACTTTTTTTAATACTTTTTAAATAACTTTTCCCAATATCATTAAAACCT
>USDC01000009.1 GCA_900553435.1 uncultured Mycoplasmatota bacterium | reverse complement strand
TTTGTAAATAGAGAATACTTAACCTATAGCTTGACTAGTACAAATGGAGGAGGAAATCTCTCTGAAGTACAACTGCCAGATAGTGAAGAACATATAAGTATAATAAGTAGTGTAACAATAAATCCAGGGGTAACACAAGAATATACAATGACAATAAATTACAAAAACAGTAGTAGTATAAATCAAGATGCAGATAAAAACAAAAGTCTAATAGGGAAGCTAGAGATAACAGACATGAGTGGAAACAGTATCTTACCAGAGACTTCAACAGGAAGTAGTGAAAGTCCAATAGAAAGTGAACAAAACTTATATGGACTCAAAGTAAAAGATTTAGTAGATGTATTATATCCAGTGGGAATGGTAGTAGAATTTGGTAAAGATATAAATCCAAATGAGATAGAAAGTCTAGTAGGAACAAAATGGGAAAGATATGGAGAGGGAAAAGTAAGTATAGGATATAGTAGTAGTGATACAAGTTTTAATAGTATAGGTAAGACAGGAGGAAGTAAAAGTATAAATCTAGAACACACTCATACAACAAAAGACCACACATTAACAATTGCGGAAATGCCTAGTCATGGACATTCTTTAGCTAGAATAACAGGAAGTACTGGAAACAATGGTGACTATCTTCCTTATAGTAATTCTTCTGGAATAATTCATAATAATTCAGGACCATTAGGTGATACTGGTGGCTCACAGCCACATAATCACGGAGAGACAACATCTAGTTTATCTTCTCTCCAGTCAATACTTAATCCATATATAGTATCTGCTAAATGGATTAGAGTTTCATAAATAAAAAAACTTCTTAATAATATAATTTATTAGGAGGTTTTTTGTTTTGTTTAAAAAGTTGGTTAAATTTTTAAAAGAGTGTATGTTTTTTACAACAAGTTATTCTATTAATGTTTTTCCAGAACCTTTAAGTAAAGAGGAAGAAGAAAGGTATATCAAGTTATGTTTAGAGGGGGATAAAAACGCTAGAAATAAGCTTATTGAACATAATTTAAGATTAGTAGCTCATATTGTAAAAAAGTTTGATAAAACTAATGAAGATACTGATGATTTAATTAGTATTGGAACAATTGGATTGATAAAAGGAATTGACTCGTATGATTTAAAAAAGGGAAGTAGAGTAACTACTTATGCTGCAAGATGTATTGAAAATGAAATACTAATGCATTTTAGAAAAACTAAAAAAACGCTAAGTAATGTAAGTTTAAATGATGTTATTGGATATGATAAAGATGGAGATGAAATTTCTTTTATTGATGTATTAAAAGAAAATGATAAAGATATAACAGAATTAGTTCATGTTAAAAATAATATTAATTTGTTAAAAAAATATATTAATGTTTTAACTGACAGAGAAAAAGAAATAATAAAGATGCGTTATGGAATAATGGAAAGTGAAGAGTTTACCCAAAAAGAAATAGCTAAAAAGTTAAAAATTAGTAGAAGTTATGTTTCAAGAATTGAAAAAAGGGCACTTGTTAAAATGTTAAGAGAATTTTTAAAAAATCAAAACGAGCTATAAAAAAAGAGTCATTGCGACTCTTTTATTCAGTTACTTCTATAGTTTTTGTTTCTGTATAAGTATTTGAATTATATGTAATTTTATATGTTATTGTATATGTACCAGCTTCTTCTGTTAAAGTATCAATAGTGACAACTTTTCCATCACTTCTCTTAATTTCAGAAATAGTAACTTCATATTCAGTTGGATCTATTGTTGTACCATCTGCATCAATGCTAACAGGTGGGTCTTCATCTATAAAGGTATCTCCAACTTTTAGTGTTTTTCCATCTCCATTTACTGTTATATCAATTGTTGCTCCTTGTAAGCTTTTTTCAACACCACTACTTGCATTTGTTTTAAATTTTGAATAAGCTGTTTTTACTACAACTGCGGTTGTACCAGATGGTATATCAAATGTGTAACTGTTATTTGTTGTAAATCCAATTTTTCTTAAAGAACCGTTAACTTTTACATATACATCGTAACCAAAGTTACCCATATAAGCGTTATTATAAGATATACGTTTGTTATAGTATTTTGTTGCATAGCTTTTATAACCTGTTTTAAAGTAATTTTGTAAATATGACTTATCTGCAAAGTCTGGCGTTTTAACTTTAGACCAAGATATCTTTGCAGTGTTTCCAGTTTTGCTAACATTTAAGTTAGTAACATTATTTAATTTAGAAAAACGTGTTGATGTTTCTGTTGGTTCGCTTCCCTTTATAAATAAGAATGTTCCTCTTAGGCTAGCTGGAGTATATTCACTTGATTTTAATGCTGGGATTGTTTCAAGTTCTACCTCACTACTTACTATACTACTTGGTCTTGTGAATTTTCCGTTTTCTTCAACTAATCCTGCGGTTAATGCATCTTGTATTAATCCTCTTTGATAACTAGCTGAGTCCATTGTTAAGTAGTAATCACTTGAAAGTTTATCATATCCATACCAGAAAGTTACAGATATTCCTGGACTATAGAAAGATACCCAACTTGATTGTATTGCACTTGATGGTACATTATGTTTTCTTAAAGCTTCTTCTTCATATGAAGATGTACCTGTTTTTGTTGCGACTTGAGTAGAGTAGACTCTATTATGTGATGTTGCACTTACTAAAACATTTGTTATTAGATATGCAGTTTCAGCAGACATTGCTCTTTCTTTTTTAGGTTTTACTTCAACTTCTTTACCTGAATCTTTATAAACTATTTTAGTATAAGAATAAGGTTCTGTATAATATCCTCCATTTGCAAAGGCAGAGTAGGCAGCTGCAAGTTCTGTTGGACTAGCACCAGTAAATGCACCTATTGAATGTGCCTCGTGTAATACGTCATCTTCTCCAAATTCAGCACGTATACCTAAAGCTTTTACAAATTTAACTTTACATTCATTGCTTGTTTCTCTAAATGCTTGTAGGGCAGTGGTATTTCTTGATCTAGATAGTGCATCTTTAAGTGTAAGCATACCTTGATAACTTCTATCCCAGTTATTTATTGAATCTCCTCCGCTATAAGTAGTTGGTTCATCAAAGAATGGTGTATAAGTAGACCATTTTTCACATTCAAAACCAGGACCGTAATCAAATATTGGTTTAGCGGTACTACCTGGATGTTTATCAGTCATTGTTGCATAGTTAAAGCTTAATTCTTTAGTTTTGTTTCTACCAGCTCCAACTGCCACAATCGCACCAGTTTCATTGTCTATTGCTGTTATACCAAGTTGAACTTTATTATCAACAAAAGTATAAGTCTTACCAGCATATAAATCATTTATAGCATCTTGTTTACTTCTATCCATTGTTGTGTATATTTCCATAGAAGCATCATATGGATTATTACCAGTCTTATCAATTACTTCTTGTACAACAGTATCAACAAAACCTTGATATTTATTTAAACTTGGGTTAGCTGAGCCACTTGTGTTTAAGTAACTTTCAACAGGAATTTCCTCAGCTATTTCTTTTTCTTCACTAGTAATATAACCATGTCTTTCCATTAAACTTAGAACTTGATCTCTTCTTTCTTGTGCTTTTTCTGGATAAACATATGGGTCATATGCTCCAGGAGCTTGGAACAGTCCTGCGATAGTTGCCGCCTCAACAAGACTTAAATCTTTTACACTCTTGCCAAAGAAAGTTTGACTAGCTTGTTCAACTCCATATGAACCGCTTCCTAAATATGGAGCATTAACATAAAACTCTATTATTTCTTCTTTAGTATAATTTTTTTCAACTTTAAATATTGACATATAAATATCAGTAAATTTTCTTACAATACCAGCAAAGCCACTTGACTCTGTTGAAGTAAAATTGTTTTTAACGACCTGCATTGTAAGGGTCGATGCTCCACCAGCATCACTATTACCTAAGAGTTGTCCAGCACTTGCTTTCATAAATCTAGGTAAGTCAAAACCATTGTGTTGGAAATATCTACTATCTTCAGTTGCAATAATCGCATCTAAAAGCACTTCTGGTAAATCTTCATATGCGACTTTTTCTCTTTTTTCGCTACCAAGTGAAGCAATTTGCTTTCCATCTTTATCATATATTACAGAAGCTTCCTTTTGATATAAATTATCAGGATCAAACGCAGGAGCACTAAATATTATGTATATTGCAAATACAATAAATAATAAAAATAGTAAAATGAAAAATCCTATTAATATTGTCCAGAAATAATACCAAAAACTTTTTTTCTTTTTTTCTCTATTATAAGCGTCTTTTGCACTCCTTGCTTTATTTTTTACTTTTTCTTTTGCATTTTTTGCGGCTCTTGTAATTTTATTTACTCTTCTAACTTTATAAGCCATTTTCATTCCTCCTCAAAATATATCTTATCAATTACTTCTAAGTAATCTAATCTAGGATTATATTTTTCTTTGATTTTATGTCCTACAGTATCTATAAAATTATATGGCATACTTTTTCTAGTATTGTTGTTTATAAAATTTATTAAATCTTCTCCTTTTAATAGAAAAAAGTTATTATTCATAAATATTATAAGAAATACTATCCCTTTATGTCTTAAGATGTTTTTTATATGTTCTATTTGATGATTTTTAATATTAGAAAGCGGAAATGAAGTCTTACCTTTACATTCCTTAGCATCAAATTCTATATATTTTCCTTTATATATACCATTATAATCTAATGTGGAAATACTTTCAAAAACAGCTTTATTTATTACAGTTGTTTTTCTAGTAGGATAACTTACATCTAATACTTTTATAGGAGTAGGCTTTTTATAAATAATTGCTTTATCTTTGTTAATATAAAATGTATTACTATCATTAATAATATGTTCTAGCCACATCCCTCTATTTTTATAACTGTATTTTTTCAAGTAAACCACCTTAATTAATTATACTATAAAGGAATTAAAAAAACTAGTATATTAAATTTTTACTTGTCATATATTTTCTAGTTTTGTCGAAATTAATGAAAGTGTTAAAAAATTTTTGTATATTTATTTTGGTGATTATAATATGAAAGATGAAAAATTAGATGTAATGTATAACACGTTAATAGAAGATATTAACACTTGTATTATGGAATATAACCAAAAGTTAACTTTAGGGAAAAAGAAGAATAAAAGTAGTAAATAATACTAAATATTTCTAGAATTTTTGGTAAAAAAACATGATAAAATTAAAAAAATTTTTTAGTAAAACCTTGTAAAGTATACAATTATTTTAAAATAAATTTATTTTTTTTAAAATAAATCAGAAAATGTTTTTTTATAGGAAAAAACTCAAAACATTAAATTGCAATTTGTTAAAAAGAGTGAAAAAACAGCAAAAAAAACATTTGCTTTTTTTTATATACAGGTGTATATTGGACTCAAGATAGAGAGGTAATATTATGAAAGAAGAAAGAGAAATATTTAAAAGACTAACTGTAGTAAAAAGAAGTGGTCAAAGAGTTCCGTTTAATGGAAGCAAAATTGCAATTGCAATAAAAAAAGGATTTGATGATATATATGAAGATGCTGATGAAGTACAAGTGAATAAAGTATATCTAAAAGTATTAGATCAAATAGAAAAAGACTATGAAGATAGAAAAACAATTAAAATAGAAGATATACAAGATATAATCGAACAAATACTTTTAAAATTAAACTTTAAAGAAGTACATGATGCTTATAAAGAATATAGAGAACACAGAGCTGCCTCAAGAGAAGCTTTCACAGTAAAACAACAACATAAATTTGTTAAAGCAATTGAATCTTTAGGTTTAAAAACAGCTAAAGAAGAAAACTCAAAAAGAGAAAATGCAAATGTTGATGGAGATGGACCAATGGGAACAATGTTACATTTTGGTTCAACTGTTTCAAAAGAATTTGCAAAAGCATATTTATTAGATAATAAATTTTCTAGAGCTCATGATGATGGATATATTCATATTCATGATTTAGATTTTTTACCAATGGGAACAACAACTTGTATGCAAATAGATTTAAATAAATTATTTAAAAATGGTTTTTGTACTGGGCATGGTTTTTTAAGAACTCCAAATGATATTATGAGTTACTCAGCCCTAGCAGCAATCGCAATACAAAGTAACCAAAACGATCAACATGGAGGACAAAGTATACCAGCATTTGATTATTATTTAGCTCCTGGTGTTGTAAAAACATTTAGAAAACAATTAAAACAAATGCTTTATGATTATTTAGAATTAGAAGGATTTATAAATTTAATTAATTTTAAAAAGATTGAAGAAAAAGTTAATAAATTAGAAAGTATAGTAGTAGCCCCAGAATATTTTGAAGAATTTTATAAAGAAACTCCTAGACTAAAAGAAATATTTACTACTTCAATAGAAAAAGCATATCAAAAAACTGATAAAATAACTTATCAAGCTATGGAAGCATTTATTCACAATTTAAATACTATGCATTCACGTGCAGGAGCACAAGTGCCATTTTCTTCTATAAACTTTGGGACTGATACATCAGAAGAAGGAAGAATGGTTGTTAGAAATTATTTATATGCTCTTGATGCAGGACTTGGTCATGGTGAAACTCCAATATTTCCTATTTCAATTTTTAAAGTAAAAGAAGGAGTTAACTATAATAAAGAAGATAAAAACTATGATTTATTTAGATTATCATGCAAAGTTTCAGCTAAAAGATTATTTCCTAATTTCTCATTTATAGATGCACCATTTAATTTACAATTTTATAAACCAGATGATTATAGAACTGAAGTAGGATATATGGGATGTAGAACAAGAGTGCTTGCTAATGTGGTAGACCCAGATAAAGCAATTACTCCAGGTAGAGGAAATCTTTCATTTACAACTATTAATTTACCACGTCTTGGTATAGAACATGGTATTATTAAAAATGAAAAAATGAATAAAAAAGCTTTTTTTGAAGAACTTGAAAGCTTAATGGATTTAACTAAAAATCAATTACTTCAAAGGTTTGAAATACAATGCAGTAAAAGTAAAAATAATTTTAAATTTTTACTTGGTCAAAATGTATGGTTAGATTCTGAAAATCTAAAACCAGGAGATAGACTTAGAAAAGTACTTAAACATGGTACACTTTCAATAGGTTTTATTGGACTTGCAGAATGTTTAAAAGCTTTAACTGGTAAACATCATGGAGAAAGTGAAGAAAGTCAAAAATTAGGTTTAGAAATTGTTGAGTTCATGAGAAAAAAATGTGATGAATATGCTAAAGAATATAATCTAAACTTTACTTTACTTGCAACTCCTGCGGAAGGATTAAGTGGAAGATTTACAGCAATCGATACAAGTATTTATGGAAAAATAAAAGGTGTAACAGATAGAGAATATTATACAAACTCTTTCCACGTACCAGTTTATTACAATACAAGTGTAGAAAAGAAAATCAAAACAGAAGCTCCATATCATGCATTTACAAACGCAGGCCACATTAGTTATATTGAACTTGATGGAGATACTACTAAAAATGTTGATGCTTTTGAAAAAATAATAAGAATTATGAAAGAAAGTGGAATTGGTTATGGTGCGATTAACCATCCAGTAGATAGAGATGCAATATGTAGTTATACTGGTGTAATTGATGATGAATGTCCAGGATGTGGTAGAAAAGATGAAAATGATGGAACTATTGAAAGAATAAGAAGAATAACTGGATATTTAGTAGGTACAGTAGATAGATTTAACAACAGTAAAAAAGCAGAAGTAGAAGATAGAGTAAAACATAAATTTAATGTGAATAAAAAAGATAATGGTGAGACAAATGAAGATTAATTTATCTGCTCCATTACAAGGAGATAGTATAGTTGATGGAGATGGCATTAGAGCCGTAGTATGGACACAAGGTTGTGCGCATCATTGTAAAGGTTGTCATAATCCAGAAACTCATGATTTTAAAGAAAATTATTTAAAAGATGTTTCAGAATTAAAAGAAGAGATTGCGTCCCTTAGTCTAATAGATGGTGTTACATTCTCTGGTGGAGACCCTATGTTTCAACCAGAAGCATGTGCTGAAATTGCAAAACATGTAAAAAGTATTGGGTTAAATGTATGGGCTTATACTGGATATACTTTTGAAGAGCTTGTTGCTCTTTCTAAACATAACCCAGCAATTATGGAATTTTTAGAAAACATTGATATTTTAGTAGATGGAAAGTTTATGTTAGAACATAAAAGTCTAGCGTTAACTTATAGGGGAAGCACTAATCAAAGAATTATAAATGTTAAAAAAAGCTTAAAAGAAAAGACTGCAGTTATAGAAAATAAATATATGGAAAAAGAAGCATCTTTAAAACCTGTATATGAGCATGTATATATTTAGTTACAAGTAAAAAGTAAAAAGCTTGTAACTTTTTCTTTTGCTTTTTTATAAAATATTGTATAATTTACTAGCTAGGAGTGAAGAATGAATAAAGTATTAAATCATGTAGCTATTATTATGGATGGAAATGGTAGATGGGCTACAGAAAGAAATAAAAAAAGAAGTTATGGACATAAAGAGGGTTTTAACACTTTAAGAAAATTATCACGACATATATTTAGAAGTGGAGTTAAAGTTTTAAGTGTTTATGCCTTTTCAACAGAAAATTTTAAAAGAGAAAAGGAAGAAGTAGATTTTTTAATGAATTTATTTTTAAAATCTTTTAAAATTTTAGAAAATGAATTAATGAAAGAAAAAGTTAAAATAATTTTTTCTGGAAGAAAAGAACCTCTTAATGATAAAGTATATAAAGAAATGAAAAGAATAGAGAAAAATACTGAGAAAAACGATAATGCAATTTTAAATGTTTGTTTAAATTATGGAGGACATGCTGAAATAATTGATGCATCTAAAAAAATAACTACAGATGTTTTAAATAACAAATTAGATATGTCTTGTTTAGATGAAAAAACATATAATAAATATTTATATAATGAGTTACCTCCAATAGATTTACTTATTAGAACTGGAGGAGAATTAAGAGTTAGTAATTTTATGTTATGGCAACTTGCTTATGCAGAATTTTATTTCACTGATACATATTTTCCAGACTTTAATGAAAGTGAATTTGATAAAGCTGTAGAAAGTTATAATAAAAGAGATAGAAGATTTGGTGGAGTTAATAAAAAACAATAAGTATTAAAGGTTATCTTAATTGACAAAGTACTACAAAATATTATAAAATTGTATATGTAAGGGGAAAAAGAAAAGGAGGCTTAAAAATGTATGAAGAAAAGATACTCTTAACACAAAAAGACATATTAGAACAAGACTTCAAGATTGATGCTAGGGGATATAGGCCTCAAGAAGTTGATAAGTTTTTGGATATGGTTATGTGTGATTATTCTGAATATCAGACAGCTATAAAAAGACTTAAACATGATTTAAGAGAAGCCATAAGTGACAACGAAAGACTTAGAGCAGAGGTTAGAAATCTAAAAACTAAGTTGGAAGTTGTAAGTGATAATAGTGCTAAAAATGTAACTAATTTAGATTTGCTTAAGCGAATCAGTGACTTAGAAAAAGTCGTGTATGGAGAATAATATCTAAGGCAAATGCTGCATAGTTTTATGTAGAGGAAAGTCCATGCTTGCACAGTGCTGTGATGCCTGTAGTGTTCGTGCTAGGGGAAAAAATAACCCTAGGTAGTTTTTACTAACGGCTTTGAAATAATCAAGACCTGATTAAAGTAGATATAAAAGTGCCATAGAGACGAGTTTTCTTGGGAACGAGAAAAGTGGAACGTGGTAAACCCCGCGAGCAAGAAACCCAAATTTTGGTAGGGGAACTCTCATAAGAGAATAAGAATTAAGTGAGGGATGCGTTTACGCATAGATAAATATTTGCCACCTTTTTAGGTACAGAACATGGCTTATTAAGATATTATTATAAAAGGAGCAATGTTAAATTGAAAGAGATAGGAGAATTATTTAAGGAAAAAAGAGAAGAAATTGGACTTAAAGTATCTGAAGTAAGTAAAGATTTAGATATAACTGAAGCTCAACTTGAGAATTTAGAAGCAGGAAACATAAATGCATTTAAAGACATTTTTTTCTTAAAAGATGTAATAAAAAAATATGCTGTTTATTTAAATGAAGATGAAGAGAAAATAGAAAATGAATTTAATGAATATGTTTTTGATTACACTTCTAAAATTCCTGTAAAAGAACTAGAAGAAAAAATAAAAGAAATACAAAAGGAAGAAAAAGAGGGAAGAAAAATATCTTCACCTTACACTCAAGGAAAAAAAATAACAAACAAAGTAAATCCAGTTTTTATATTTTTAGGATTAGTATTATTAGTAGTGGCTTTCGCTGTTATAATTGTAACAGTAGTTAAAAATGATATAGAAAAAAATAGAACACTAAGTTATGTAGGAGGATATAATGAATTTACCGAACAAAATTACAATGGTTAGAATATTTTTAGCAGTCATCGTATTAGTATTATTAATGTTTCCATTTTATGAATTTGGATTTGAATTTCCAAAATATTTATTAGCTGGGAAGGTTTTAATTGATTTAAAATATATAATTGCTGGAGTTTTATTTTTAATTGCATCTTTAACAGATTTTATTGATGGTTATATCGCAAGAAAAAATAATTTAGTAACAGACTTTGGTAAGGTTATGGATGCAATTGCTGATAAGGTTTTAGTAAATGGACTTTTAATAATACTTGCTAATGTAGGATTTATTAGTGTAGTTATTCCAGTAGTAGTTATAATTCGTGATATAGCAGTTGATTCAATAAAAATGGTTGTTGGAAATAAACAAGGTGCAGTAGGAGCAAGTATAACTGGTAAAATAAAAACTATATTTATGATGACAGGTTTAACTTTAATATTATTCTATAATTTACCATTTGAATTAATTAGTTTTAGACTTGCTGATTTTCTAATTTTAATTGCAACAGTTTTATCAGTTGTTAGTGGTATAGAATATTTTGTTAAAAATAAAAAATTCTTAGTTGAAAAATAAAGTTATTAAAAATCACTTTTTGGTTCTTATTTAATTAAGAACTTTTTATTTTGTAGAAAAAAGTATAAATAAAACGAAAAAACATATACGAACAAATGTATGAAAAAATGTTGACAAACAAAAAAATAACATGTAAAATTATATTAGAAAGTAAGGAGGACATTATGACTAAGTCATCAAAAGAAGTAAACAAAGATAAAGCACTAGAACAAGTGTTACAAGATATTGAAAAACAATTTGGTAAAGGTGCTATTATGAAGCTGGGAAGTGAAGGAAAAAGGAATATAGATGTAGTATCATCTGGATCTTTATCATTAGATATAGCTTTAGGTGTTGGAGGATATCCTAAAGGAAGAATTATAGAAATATATGGACCAGAATCAAGTGGTAAAACAACTTTTGCACTACACGCAATCGCAGAAGTACAAAAGCAAGGTGGAAGAGCAGCTTTTATAGATGCAGAACATGCTCTTGATCCAGTCTATGCCAGTAAATTAGGAGTTAATATAAATGAACTATTGTTATCTCAACCAGATACTGGGGAACAAGCACTTGAAATATGTGAAGCACTAGTTAGAAGCGAAGCTGTATCAATTGTAGTAATTGATTCAGTTGCAGCACTTGTACCACAAGCAGAAATAGAAGGAGAAATGGGAGATTCACATGTTGGGCTTCAAGCAAGACTAATGTCACAAGCGTTACGTAAATTAAGTGGAGCAATAAATAAAACAAATACAATTGCAATATTTATTAACCAATTAAGAGAAAAAGTTGGAGTTATGTTTGGTAATCCAGAAACTACTCCAGGAGGAAGAGCATTAAAATTTTATTCAACAGTAAGATTAGATGTAAGACGTGCAGAACAATTGAAACAAGGAAACGATGTTATAGGAAATAGAACAGTAGTAAAAGTTGTTAAAAATAAAGTTGCACCACCATTTAAAACTGCTGAAGTAGAAATAATGTATGGTGAGGGAGTTAGTCATGAAGGGGAACTTGTTGATATTGTAAGTAATATTGATATCATTAATAAATCAGGTGCATGGTATTCATATAATGGAGAAAAAATAGGACAAGGAAAAGAAAATGCAAAACAATATTTAAAAAATAATCCTAAAATACGAGATGAAATAGAAAAGAAAGTAAGAGAACATTATAATTTACTTAATGAACAAAAAGAAAAATAATTTCATACACAAAAACTGCCAACCAAACGTAAATTGCGGGGGGGGGTAGGATTTACTAAAATAAACTACAGAAAACT
>USDC01000008.1 GCA_900553435.1 uncultured Mycoplasmatota bacterium | reverse complement strand
TTACTTCATCTTTAACCTTAATACTTCCTTGTAAGGCTTTTATATATGTAACTCTATTTTTATTATCATCATATTTAACCTTATATACTTTACCTATAAAGTCATCTTCTTTGTTATAATTTGTATGAGTTAAGTAATCTAATCTTTTAATAAATTCATTTATTCCAATATCTTGTAGTGCTGAACCATACATTAATGGATAAATCTTAGATTCTTTTACCATTTTTTTTATACTATCTATCCATAAATCTTTATCATAATCTTCTTCTAAATATCGTTCAAATAAATAATCATCTCTTTCAGCTATAAATTCTATAATATCTTCACTTAAGATATTGTCTAAGTCTAGGTTTAAATTATCACTTATATTTATAACATCACTAGTTAAACTATTTTTTATATCACTTATAACTTTATCTAAATCATTACTATTTAATATATCTTCAGTATCTAAACAGTCATTAAATTCATGTTTATATATTAAATTCATTCCACTTGATTCTGCGAACAATCCTAAAGTTGTTATAGCTCCGCTAGTACTATATACTTCTTTACCTTTTGCTCCAATTGAAATAGCTATTAAATTTTTTCCTTTTAGCTCTCTTTTTGAATACATTGGATTTAATCTATCCATAAATATTTTTAAATCTCCAGAAAGTAAGTTCCATCTTGTTGGAGTAATTATAATTAATGTATCCG
Organism: uncultured Mycoplasmatota bacterium; assembly: GCA_900553435.1. Taxonomy (GTDB): domain Bacteria; phylum Bacillota_I; class Bacilli_A; order RF39; family UBA660; genus UMGS1611. The sequence goes on along the minus strand of USDC01000008.1, from coordinate 11,928 downwards.
CGTTCCTTATTTTTTCAATATTATCTTTCATATCATCTGTAAAATCACACACACCATTTTTATCACAATCCATACAGCCTGTACAAACGTATATTTTTTGGTTTCCTGGAGTTATTATAGGAGCATCTATTCTTTCGTTTTTTATTTCTTCTTTTAATTTTTTTGCAAAATTATATGAGTTTCCTTCCCTTCTTGAACCTACAATTATTACAGTAGACATTTTCTTCACCTCAAATATATTATGAACAAAAAAATTTTTGTTATTAAAAAAAAGTTAAGTTATTTACACTTAACTGTTACATCATATTTGTATCTACCATTATTATCTGAAACTACTACTTTACCACTACAAGTTTTACCTTTATGTTTTAAATCTTCTTTTGTTAAATACTCAGCTTCATAAAGTACTTTTGAAGTTATAGTTAAATCAATCATACTATCAGGTTTTACTCCATCATAGTTTTCCATGTATTCTTTAGCAGCATCTTTTAAATTATTTTCTACTTTTAAATAAGGATGTTTTTTTAAATAACAAATGCTATATGTAATTATACAAGCAAGCAAAATTACTATTATGCTTCCCCATATAAGCATAATTTTTTTACTCATTAAAATGCCTTCCTTTCATCATATCCAGTTGTTTGGTAATTTTCACAAATTATATAGACATCATAATGTTCTCCACCATCATTAGATATTTCTACATACCCACTACAACTATTGCCATATTCATCTTCAAAACTTGATAAATATCCAGTTGTAATTAATGTATCTATATTTAATTTAAAATAATCCTCATCTTTAATTTTTGGGTTATCACTTACATATTCTTTTGTAGCTTCATACACATCTGTTTCTAAATTTTCATAATACTCACTTGAATCAAATGAATTATCACTATCAACATATTCTTGTTCTTCATGAACTTCATTTAATTTATTAACATTACTTGTAGCTAAAAAAACTGCGAATAATAAACAAAACATAAAGACACAAATAAATATAATAGCTACTTTTATTCCCCAACCATTTTTATTCAACATTTCATCACTTCCAAATTAATTATACTTAAATTATATTATTTTTACAAGAAAAAAGAAGCTTAAATAGCCTCTTTAACTGTTTCATCTTCATCAGACATAAACTTTTCTTCAAGAATTTCACTTGCATCATCACTTAAAAATTCTTTTTCTAATACTAAACTTATATCTCTATATTGTCTAGCACCAGTACCAGCAGGGATTAATTTACCTAATATAACATTTTCTTTTAATCCATTTAACATATCTTTCTTTCCTTTGATTGCAGCTTCTGTAAGTATTGTTGTTGTTTCTTGGAAAGATGCAGCTGATAAGAATGAGTCTGTTGCAAGAGATGCTTTTGTAATGCCTAACATAATAGGTTTTCCAGTCGCAGGAGTTTTTCCTTCTAGTATTACTGGTTTATTTCCTTCTCTAAAATCTTTTAATGATACAGAAAGTCCAGCTAGGAAATGAGTATCTCCTGGATCAATGATTTTAATTTTTGAAATCATTCTTTTTGCAACTATTTCAATATGTTTATCTGATACATCAACACCTTGAGATCTGTACACTTTTTGTACTTCTTTTAAAATATATTCTTGAGCAGTAAGTGGATCTGTTACTGTAAGAAGTTCCTTAGGTGAAATATTACCTTCAGTTAAAGCTTCACCAGCAGTAACTATGCTTCCCTTTTCTACTCTTAGTTTTGAATTATAAAGTGTTACATGTTCTCTTGTTTCAATATCATTTGTAACATAAATCTTATATTTGCCTTTATCTTCTTTTATGTCTGTTACTTTACCGTCAATTTCTGCGATTGTTGCTTTTGCTTTTGGAACACGTGCTTCAAATAATTCTTCAACACGTGGTAGACCTTGTGTAATATCTTGTCCACCAGCAACACCACCAGTGTGGAAAGTTTGCATTGTAAGTTGTGTACCAGGTTCCCCAATACTTTGAGCAGCCATAATACCTACAGCTTCTCCGATTTCTACTGTTGAACCGGTAGCTAAGTTTCTACCATAACATTTTCTACATACTCCATTATGAGTATTACATGTTAGTACACTTCTTATTTCGATACTATTAATTCCAGCATCTTTTAATTTATCAACTATTCTTTCAGTAATGTACTCTCCTTTATCAACAATAACTTCTTTTGTTTCAGGATGTAGTACTTTTACATTAGAACATCTTCCTAAAATTCTTTCTTCAAATTTTTCTAGAACAGCACCTGATTTTTCATCTATAAAATCACTAACTACTAAACCTTGTAATGTTCCACAATCTTCTTCTTTTACTATAACATCTTGTACGACTTCAACAAGTCTACGTGTTAAGTAACCAGCATCTGCAGTCTTAAGCGCAGTATCAGCAACACCTTTTCTTGAACCGTGAGTTGATAAGAAGAACTCTTGCACATCTAGACCTTCACGGAATGATGCTAGTATTGGAATTTCCATACTTTCACCATTAGGTTTAGCCATAAGTCCACGCATACCTGCAAGTTGGGTTAATTGGTTATCATTACCACGAGCTTTTGATTTTATTATAATAAATAGTGGATTATCAGGTAATTCATCTTTTAATCTAGATAAATCTGCTTGAACAGCATCTTTCGCTTTATTCCATAGATCAACTACTTTAATATGTCTTTCTTCATTTGTAATTAATCCACGTTTAAATTGTTTTTCAATTTGATTAACTGTTTTTGTTGTTTCAGCTACTATTTCATCTTTTTTACTACTTGTTACAACATCACTAAGTGAGAATGTAATTCCACTTATGGTAGAGTATTTAAATCCTAAATCTTTTAATTTATCAAGCATTATAGATGTTTCAGTTGTCTTATATCTCTTAAATATTTGTGCGATGATTTTTTCAAGGTCTTTCTTAACAAAACCACCATTAAGAGGCATTTTAGCAACTTCTTCTACTAGGTTTTTACCTTTTTCAATAAAGAATTTATCTGGAGTTACATATTCTAAGTTTTCCTTTGATACTTCACAAAGATATGGGAATGTATCTGGTAAAACTTCATTAAAAATTATTTTTCCTGGTGTTGTAACTAAATATTTATCTTTTTGAGAATCAGTGAATACTTTATGTCTAAAACTTTTTGTAGGCACACATATTCTAGTGTGAAGTGTAATATCACGTCTTTCATATGCCATTAACACTTCATTAGCATCTTTATATGCTTTACCTTCGCCTTCTAGTCCAGCTTTTTCAAGAGTAAGGTAATAATTTCCTAAAACCATATCTTGACCTGGAGTAACAATTGGGCTTCCATCTTTTGGACTTAGAATGTTATTAGCACCTAGCATAAGTATTCTTGCTTCTGCTTGTGCTTCTTCACTAAGTGGTACGTGAACAGCCATTTGGTCTCCATCAAAGTCTGCATTAAACGCAGCACACACAAGTGGGTGAAGTCTTAATGCTTTACCACCAACTAATTTTGGTTCAAATGCTTGGATACCAAGTCTATGAAGTGTAGGTGCACGGTTTAGTAAAACTGGATGTTCTTTTATAACATCTTCTACTATATCCCAAACGCATTCATCTTGTGCTTCTATTAATTTTTTAGCACCTTTAATATTATGTGCAAGACCTCTTTCAACAAGTTCATGAATGATATGAGGTTTAAATAATTCTAGTGCCATTTCTTTAGGCATACCGCATTCATACATCTTTAAGTTTGGTCCTACAACAATAACACTACGACCAGAATAGTCAACACGTTTACCAAGTAGGTTTTGTCTAAATCTACCTTGTTTACCTTTAAGCATACCAGATAGAGACTTTAAGGCTCTATTACCTGAACCTGTTACACTTCTTCCACGTCTACCATTGTCTATTAAAGCATCAACAGCTTCTTGTAACATACGTTTTTCATTTTGAACAATTATTGTTGGAGCTCCAAGTTCAATAAGTTTCTTTAAACGATTATTTCTGTTTATAATTCTTCTATATAAATCATTTAAATCACTTGTAGCAAATCTTCCACCAGTGAGTTGTATCATTGGTCTTAAATCTGGCGGAATAACTGGTAATGCCTCAATAATCATCCATTCAGGTTTGTTTCCACTTTCTTTAAATGAGTTTATACAATCAAGTCTTTTAAGTAATCTTACTCTTTTTTGACCTTGTGCACTTTCAAGTTCTTTATTTAAAACTTCAAGTTCATGGTCTAAGTCAACTTCTTTTAAAAGTTGTTTTATAGCTTCAGCTCCCATACCAACTTTAAATGAATTTCCATACTTTTCATAGTAAGCTCTATATTCCTTATCAGATAAAGTTTGTTTCTTTTCAAGTGGAGCTGTTCCAGGGTCAAGTACTACATAACTTACGAAATATAATACTTCTTCTAAATCTCTTGGAGACATATCAAGTACAAGTCCCATTTTAGGTGGTACACCTTTAGCATACCAAATGTGAGATACAGGAGTAGCAAGTTCAATGTGTCCCATTCTTTCACGTCTAACTTTAGAACGAGTTACTTCTACTCCACATCTATCACATACAACATTTTTGTATCTTAGTCTCTTATATTTTCCACAAGTACATTCATAATCTTTTGTTGGACCAAATATTTTTTCACAAAATAATCCATCTCTTTCAGGTTTTAATGTTCTATAATTTATAGTTTCAGGTTTTTTTACTTCACCATAAGACCATGAACGTATCTTTTCTGGAGAGGCTATACCAATTTTGATACCATCAAACATATTTACATCCATCATAATTGTTCTCCCTCCCCTACAATACCGATTTTTTCTGGTTCTTCATTTTCATTTTTTTCTTCTTCTGGTTTCATTACTTCAATTTCATCAATTGTTACTGGACTGTCTTCTTTATCTTCACGTTCTTCAATATCTCTTAATTGAAGTTCTTCTCCATCTTTAGTAATCATTGATATATCAAGTCCAAGTGCTTGAAATTCTTTAATTAATACTCTAAATGATTCTGGAACACCTGCTTGGTCTACTGGTTTTCCTTTAACAAGAGCTTCAAATACTTTAACTCTTCCAAGTACATCATCTGATTTTATAGTAAGTACTTCTTGAAGTACATGAGCAGCTCCATATGCATAAAGTGCCCAAACTTCCATTTCACCAAAACGTTGTCCACCAAATTGTGCTTTACCTCCAAGAGGTTGTTGTGTAACAAGTGAATATGGTCCAGTACTTCTTGCGTGTAATTTATCATCAACCATGTGGTGTAGTTTCATCATATACATAACACCAACAGCAACTCTTTTATCAAATTTTTCACCAGTTCTTCCGTCATATAAATCAGTCTTATAATCAGGATCTAATCCTGCTTTCTTAGTAAGTTCTGCGATATCATCAACAGTTGCACTATCAAATACTGGAGTTGATACATGTACACCTAGCTTTTTAGCAGCCATACCTAAATGTAGTTCCAAGATTTGACCGAAGTTCATACGTGATGGAACCCCAAGTGGATTAAGCATAACATCAACTGGCGTACCATCTGGTAAGTAAGGCATATCCTCACTTGGTAATATTAGTGAAACAACACCTTTGTTACCATGACGTCCAGCCATTTTATCTCCAATTTGCATTTTTCTTTTTTGTACTAGGTACACTCTAATACTCTTTTGAACTCCTGGTGGTAGTTCATCAGAATTTTCTTTAGTAAATATTTTTACATCTTGTACAATACCAGAGCATCCATGAGGAACTCTTAAAGATGTATCTCTTACTTCTCTTGTTTTTTCTCCAAATATTGCATGAAGAAGTTTTTCTTCACTAGATAATTCTTGCATTCCTTTAGGTGTTACTTTACCTACTAGAATATCATTTTCTTTAACTTCAGTACCAATTCTTATGATACCATTTTCATCTAAGTTTTTACGTGCTTCTTCCCCAACATTAGGAATATCTCTTGTAAATTCTTCAGGTCCAAGTTTAGTATCTCTACATTCAATATCATGTTGTTCTATATGTAGACAAGTAAGTGCGTCATCTCTAACTAATCTTTCATTTAATATTACAGCGTCTTCATAGTTAAATCCGTTAAATGTAGTAAATGCAACTACTAAGTTTTTACCTAAAGCTATTTCTCCTTTTTCTGTTGAAGGCCCATCAGCTATAACCATTCCACGTTTAACCTTATCTCCAGTTTTTACAATTGGTCTTTGATTAAAACATGTTTCTTGGTTGCTTCTTTCAAAATTCATTAAAGTATATGTATCTTTACCTTTAGCTGTTTTAACAACTATTTGTTTAGCATCAGCGTATTCTACTACACCATCAGCTTTAGCAACTACAACAGCACCAGAGTCTCTTGCAGCAATATATTCAACACCTGTACCAACAATTGGAGCCTCAGCCTCAAGAAGAGGAACTGCTTGACCTTGCATGTTAGCACCCATAAGTGTTCTTTTTGCATCATCGTGTTCCAAGAATGGTATCATTGCAGTTGTAATTGATACTATTTGATGTGGTGATACATCCATATAATCAATTTGTTCTTTCTTAGCTATAACATTATCTTGTCTATATCTAGCTGGAACAGTATCTTCTGTTATTTCATTTTTATCATTAACTGAGATAGTAGCTGGTGCAATATAAAAGCTTTCTTCTTCATCCGCAGTCATATATACTATTTCATCTGTTAGCTTGCAGTCATTTACTTTTCTATATGGAGTCATTATAAAACCATATTCATTTACTTTGGCATAACTTGCAAGTGATGTAATAAGTCCAATATTTTGTCCTTCTGGAGTTTCAATAGGACAAATTCTACCATAGTGTGATGGGTTAACGTCACGTACTTCTGTACCTGCTCTGTCCCTTGAAAGTCCACCTGGTCCTAAAGCACTAAGACGTCTTTTTTCTTTTAACTCACTCATTGGGTTAGTTTGTTCCATGAACTTAGATAACTGACTACTTCCAAAAAATTCTTTTAAAGCCGCAGTAACTGGTCTAATATTAATTAGTCCTTTTGGAGTAACAGTTTCTATTTCTTGGGTACTCATTCTATCTCTAATTACTCTTTCCATTCTAGAAATACCAATTTTAAATTGAGCTTGAATAAGTTCTCCACCTTGTTTTACTCTTCTGTTTCCTAAGTGATCTATTTCATCATAATTACCTACTCCATGATGTAAATTTATGTAATAAGAAATTGAAGCATAGATATCACTAATTGTAAGTCTTTTTGAATCTATTGTTTGATCGTTACCAATTACTTTTAATACTTTTTCGCTATCATCATTTGCATATACCAAAACTTCTTGAACTTTATTATAAGTATCAAGTTCATCGTTTATCTTAACTTCTTTAACTCCATAACCAGCTTCAAAAAGAGGCTTAATTTCATCTAGTATTTCTTTAGTTATAACAGTTCCTTTTTTAACAATAACTTTTTGCCCATCTTTAATATCTTGTGCAATTTTGTTATCAAGTAATCTATCTAGCACATTAAGTTTTTTATTAAATTTATATCTTCCAACTTTAGCTAAATCATATCTAAATTTATCAAAAAATCTAGTAATAAGTTGGTTTTTAGCACTATCAAGTGTTGCTGGTTCACCTGGTCTTAATTTTTCATATATTTCAATTAATGCTTCATCAGTATTTTTTGTATTATCTTTTTCAAAAGTATTTTCTAAATACTCATCTTCACCAAAAACAGCAGTAATATCTTCATTGCTACTTAATCCTAATGCACGTAAAAACGCACTGATTGGAACTTTTCTTGTTCTATCGATTCTTACATAAAACACTCCGCGTGCATCTAGTTCATATTCTAGCCAAGTACCTCTATTAGGAATAACTTCACTAGAAATTATATTTCTACCATTTTTATCTATTTCACGTTTGAAGTATATACTAGGAGAACGTACTAACTGAGAATTTATTACACGTTCTGCACCATGTATAATAAATGTACCATACTCAGTCATAAGTGGAATATCTCCTAAAAATACTTCTTGTTCTTTAACTTCACCGGTTTCATTTATAAAAACCCTTGCTTGTACTTTTAAAGGAGCTGCATATGTATAGCGCCCTTCTTTACACTCTTTTACTGTATATCTTGGTTCCTCAAGAAAATAATCTCCAAATTCAAGTGATAATGATCCAGAGAAGCTTTCAACTGGGAAGATATCATCAAATACTTCTTTTATTCCTTCTGTTAGAAACTTTTGATAACTACTTTTTTGTATCTCAAGTAGATCAGTCATTTCTAGAGTATTTTTTAATTTTGAGAAACTTAACCTTTCTCTATGGTCTCCAAATTTTTGTTTTTTGTAAGCCACTTCTTCACCCCAATTTCTATAATTTTAAAAGAACATTAAACTTTAAAAAAAGTAAACGTTGCCAATTTATAATTTTACTAAATAAATTTCTATATGTCAATTATTTTTTTGCCATTATTATGTAAAAGCCCTTCTTTTTTTCAAGCACTTTTACACTATATTTTTCACTTAATAATTTAATATAACTTTTTGCCCCTTGTTCTTTTCTAATAACACACCAAAGTTCTCCATTTTCTTTAAGCGGTGCATTAAGAAGAATGTTTAAAACATTATCTTTACCTATTCTAATAGGCGGATTAGTAATTACATAATCATACTTTTTAGAAACATTTTCATATATATTACTTAAAAATGCAGAAGCCTTAACTTTATTAACTTCAATATTTCTTTTAGCTAAGTGAATACATCTTTTATTCACATCTATTAAATCAGAAAAAGAATCATTAACTTTACTTACAACAATTCCAATAATTCCATACCCACATCCAACATCTAAAATGTCTTTTTCTTTAAATGAATTATTTTCTAAAAACACTTTAAGTAATAAATCAGTTCCAAAATCTATTTTTTCTTTAGAAAATACCCCATTATCAGAATAAAAAGAAAACTTATAATCTTTATAATTATATTTTAATAACCTAAGTTCACTTTTTAAATCTTCATTGTTTGTAAAGTAATGATTCATATAATTCCTCTTTTACTAAAAATATTTTTTTATTCTCTCAAGTTTTTTAATATCACTTTTACTTTTATGTTTATCACTAATAACACTTTCTTTTAAAAATAAACTATTCCTTTGAAATTCACCATTTTCGTACACATCATCAAATGCATATGAATTATAACTTTTATTATCTTTATTTTTGTAAGTTATAGCATTTACTATATAACTATCATCCATATTTAAAATAGTTATTTCTTCATTAATAAATGCTTTTTCTTTCTTAATAATTTCATAAATTTTATAGTTTATAAAATCAGTTTCAATCAAAAAATATAAATTATTATTTTTAATAATAAAAATACTGCCTGTTTTATTATCAATTCTTTTTACTAAAGTTTCTTTATTAATATCAAACTTAGTAATAATTTTAAAATTTACATTATTATCTAAAATAGATAATACTTCACAATTAATTCCTAAATCATTTAAGACTTTTAAATCACATTTAATATAATCCATAATTACCCCCTAAAGCAGAAAAAAGCCTTTAATTAAGGCTTTATAATCTAAGCAAGTTCTACAGTAGCGCCTGCTTCTTCAAGTCTAGTTTTAAGTTCGTTAGCTTCATCTGCTGGAAGATTTTCTTTAACATTTCCTCCGTTATCAGCAATATCTTTTGCTTCTTTAAGTCCTAAACCAGTAACTTCTCTTACAATTTTAATAACTTGTAATTTTTGAGCTCCAGCTGATTTAAGTACTACAGTTTTCTTAGCGTCTCCTGCATCTTCTCCTGCGTCTGCTGCAGGTGCTGCAGCAACTGCTACTGCACTCGGATCTACTCCAAATTCTTCTTTCATTGCATCAACTAATTCTTTAACTTCAAGAATAGTCATTTCCTTTAATCCTTCGATAAAGCTTTCTTTTGTTAATTTTGCCATTTTGTCTCCTCCTTATTTTTCTAGCCCTTCACCATAAAGGTTAAGTGCAATACTTAAATTTCTTACATGTTCCATCATTCCACCAGCAAGCATAGTAAGTAGTCCTTCCATTGATGGTATAGTTGCATAAGTATCAATTAGATTCTTATCAGCTATTTCATTATCAATTAACCCAACCCTTACTTCAAGTGCTGGATGAGCTTTTGCAAACTCACTAACTACCTTGATTGGTTCAATGATATCACTTGAGAAAAGATAAGCATTTGGTCCTTCCATATAGTCATTAAGCTTAATGTCTTCATCAGTTAATGCTATATTCATTAAAGTATTCTTATATACTTTAAAATCTGTGTTAACTTCTCTTAATTTTCTTCTAAGCTCTGCTACTTCAGGAACACTAAGTCCTTGATAATTAAGAATTAAAAATGTCTTATTATTTTTTAGTTTATCCTTAATTTCATTAACAGTAGCTTTCTTCAAATTAAGACTCTTTTCACTTGCCATAAAAAACTTTCCCGAAGGAAAGCTTATAAATACAAAACAATTTATAAGTTCCTCGGTAGGATTATTAAGTTTTAAAACCCCTACTGTCTTCAGTACTCGTTTCACACGCATTATTATAATATGCTTTTATTCTTTTGTAAATACCTTTTTTTAAAAAATATAAAATAATAAATGGAAATATTAAGTGTTCATAACTATAGTCTTATAAACAAAGTTTTGTTATAATCCCAGTTCATACATATTTTCCAAACTCCCATCTCCGCCTGTTATTTTAACATCAGGTGATAGATATGTAACAGGGCGAAGGACACGCGTGTGGTAAGTATAGTTGACATTCACAGTTCCAAGGATATGCACATAAAATACATAGTATCTATTACCAGGATAAGGTGTCAATGTCCATTCAGCACTGTAGTAATATAACCAATTTGTACTTGTACATGCATCATTAGAATAGTTGTCAAACTTTTGTTCTCCTTTTCTGCATCTGCTACTTGCATATCCATAATCACTAGGATACATTAATCCTACCTTACCAGTCCAGTTTGTTGTCCTTGTTACTGTTATTCCAGTATCTGCAAATTGCTTATTTGTTTTTTTTCTTTCTTGATTATATGATTCTTGGGCTGTTATTTTAGAATCTGATGCAGCTGTATACCATTTTGCATCTTCTATCATATTTTTTGATTCTTCTGTTAATCCAGTTGAACTAAAGTCACATGATATTGTTGTGTTATCACTACCATTATAACAAGTTCCACTTCCTCTGTTCCAATATAAACTATTATTTATACTTTCACTTTCATATCCTGGATTAAGTAGTCTCATGAGGTCGGCTCCATTATATGACCCAGACTCTCCCCACTGATTTATTCCATTGCCAGAGTTAATTGAAGTTGCACTTGTATCCCATGAGTACTCTCCTATACTTTCTTCTCTTATTATTTTTAGTCTTTCTTCATACTTTCCACTTCCATCATCCGTTGGAATTACTCCTATGATTCTCCATGTTTCATTATTGAAGTTTACATAGTTTTTTACTTCTTCATTACTTCCACTATATCTGTATTCAACTAACTCTGGTGTTTGTTCTGTTTCTGGTTGGTCTAGTTTGATTAGTCCTTCTGTATTATTTTCACTATATTTTGACATTATTACTTCTGTTGCTATTCCGGTTGTTTTTTGAAACTCAACTGTACACACCGTATCATTTGTTACATTACTTATTGTTAAAGTATTATTTGTTATACTTCCGCTTTGATTGTTTGTGCATGTTACTGTTGGATTTCCATATCCATCTGTTGGGTTTAGTGTAAATGTTGTATTCTCATTACTTCTTACTATCTTTGTTGTTTCTCCATCTATTGTTCCATTTAGTACTGTTACTTTCACTTCATATGTTCTTATTATTTCTTCTCCATTTTTATTAAAGTAAAACTTACAATTATTTTGTTCTGTTATTCCGTTTATACTAAATGCTTTTGTTTGTTCATTGTATGTTACATTTTC
>USDC01000007.1 GCA_900553435.1 uncultured Mycoplasmatota bacterium | reverse complement strand
ATAATAGTTTTTTCTAAACAAAACTCTATCCACTATATCTTTTTAATTAAATCTATAACATAATTTTAAAACAAGTTGTTGAGGTCAAAAACATTGAGGACGTTTTTAATGAAAAACAAATTATTAAAGGTTTAAATAGAATTCTTAATCTTTTTATAGAAATAAAAGATGTTACTTCTTTAGATAATACTAATAACTACATAATATTTTAATGAATTTAAAAAGCGTTTATAAAACACACACTGTTTATAAGTGTGTGAATTACATTATTTTCTTTAAATATTCTCCTGTATAAGATTTTTCATTTTTAATTATTTCCTCTGGAGTACCTACCCCAATTATTTCTCCTCCAAGTTCTCCTCCCTCTGGTCCTAAATCGATTATATAGTCAGCGACTTTAATTACATCTAAATTGTGTTCTATAACAATAACAGTATCTCCATTATCCACAATAGTTTGTAATATTTCTAGTAATTTTTTAATATCATCTGTATGAAGACCAGTTGTCGGTTCATCTAAAATATATACGCTTTTTCCAGTTGGTTTTTTTTGAAGTTCTTTAGCAAGTTTAACACGTGCAGCTTCACCTCCAGAAAGAGATACAGCATTTTGTCCAAGTTTAATATAACCAAGTCCAACTCTTTGCATAAGCTCTAAACTTCTATAAACTTTTGGAATATTTTCAAAAACTTTTATTGCTTCATCTACTCTTAAGTCAAGTACATCACTTATACTATGTCCTTTAAACTTAACATCAAGAGTTTCTTTATTATATCTTTTTCCATGACAAACATCACATGGAACATATACATCAGGTAGGAAATGCATTTCAATTTTTTTAACACCATCTCCGTTACATGCCTCACATCTTCCACCTTTAACATTAAATGAATATCTACTTTTAGAGTATCCTCTCATTTTAGATTCTTTAGTCTCAGCAAAAACCTCTCTAATAGAGTCAAACACTCCAACATAAGTTGCCGGATTACTTCTTGGCGTCCTTCCTATTGGATCTTGTGAGATATTAACTACTTTATCTAATTTATCTATACCAATTATCTTTTTTACTTTTCCAGGTTTTTCTTTACTATGATATATTTTTTGAGAAAGCGTTTTATAAAGTATTTCATTTATTAATGTACTTTTACCACTTCCGCTAACTCCGGTAACGCAAGTAAAAGTTCCAAGAGGGATTTTTACATTAACGTTTTTTAAGTTGTTTTCACTTGCCCCTTTTATTTCAATAAACTTTTTATTACCTTTTCTACGTTTTTTTGGTACTTCTATTTTTTCTTTGCCAGATAAATATCTGCCAGTTATAGATTTTTCGTTTTTCATAACTTCTTCTGGAGTACCTTTAGCAACTACATATCCACCCTCACTACCAGCTTTAGGGCCAATATCAATTAAATAATCTGCAGCTAACATTGTATCATGATCATGTTCTACTACTATTAAAGTATTACCTAAATCTCTCATGTCTAAAAGAGATTTAATTAATTTGTCATTATCTCTTTGATGTAAACCAATACTAGGTTCATCTAATACATAAAGTACTCCACTTAATCTACTTCCTATTTGTGTTGCAAGTCTTATTCTTTGACTTTCTCCACCTGAAAGTGTACCTGCACTCCTACTTAGTGTTAAATATTCAAGTCCTACATTTTTTAGAAATGTTAATCTTTCAACTATTTCTTTAATAATTAATTCTGAAATTTCTTTTTCTGTTTTAGTAAGTTTAATGTTTTTAAAAAAATCTAATAAATCTCTAATACTCATTAAAGTAAGTTCATATATATTCTTTTTATTTATAAATACATTTAATATGCTATCACTAAGTCTAGCACCGTGGCACACTTCACAAGTGTGTTCACTCATGTATCCCATTATCCATCTTCTAATAAATTCACTAGAAGTTTCCATATAACGTCTTTCTAAGTTTGTAATAATCCCTTCAAATTTATCATTATTTTTTAATATACTTCCACTTTTAGCTTTATAACTAAAAGGAATTTTATCCTTTGAACCATAAAGAATTATATTAAGTTCTTTTCTTGTCAAATCTTTAACTGGTTTATTTAAATCAATATTATAAAAGTCAGCAACAGCTCCTAATTTTTTATAATATAAACTTAAAGAGTCTCCACTTTGAAAAGAGGTGATTGCCCCTCCTAGTATACTTTTAGTTTTATTTGGTATTAATGTATCTTCATCTATTTTTAATTTAACACCAAGTCCTTTACATTCACTACATGCTCCAAAAGGACTATTAAAACTAAACATTCTAGGTTCAAGCTCAGGTAAAGAAAAATCACAATCAGGACAAGCATAGTTTTCACTCATCAAAACTTCTTTATCTCCAAGAATATTTATTAACACTTTCCCTAAAGCCAGATTACAACTTATTTCAATTGCTTCAAATATTCTACTTCTAGCACTTTCTTTAACTACTATTCTATCTACTACAACTTCAACAAAACTTTTTAAGTTCTTCTCTAAAGTTATTTCTTCACTTAAATCTTTTATCTCTCCATTTACTCTTACTCTTACAAAACCATCTTTTCTTAGTTTCTCAAACAAATCTTTTTGTGTCCCTTTTTCTCCTCTAACTACTGGAGCCATAATTTCTATTTTAGTGCCCTCTTCTAATGCTAAAATTTTATTAGTCATTTCTTCTATACTTTGTGCTTTAATTGGTTTATTATGGTTAGGACAATAAGGAACTCCGATTCTAGCATAAAGTAGCCTTAAATAGTCATATATTTCTGTAACCGTACCAACTGTAGAACGCGGATTTCTATTAGTTGTTTTTTGATCTATACTAATACTTGGACTCAGTCCTTCTATTGAATCAACTAAAGGTTTTTCTGAATTTCCTAAAAATTGTCTTGCATATGCACTTAAAGATTCCATGTATCTTCTTTGACCTTCAGCATAAATAGTATCAAAAGCCAAGCTGCTTTTTCCACTTCCACTTACTCCAGTCATAACCACTAATTTATTTTTAGGTATTTCTATATCAATATTTTTTAAATTATTTTCTCTTGCTCCCTTTATTATTATCTTATCCATTTAAAACACTCCTAACACATAATAGCATACATTTGTTTGTTTAATAAGTATTAATATTATTATCTCCAAATTGCGCAAGTATTATAACATTTATCAATGAATATGTAAATCAATATTTAAAGTTCACAAATTACCGAATTATTTTTCTACAAATTACCGAATATTTTTTCTACAAATTACCGAATTTTGTTGAAATTTTTTTAAAAAAGTGTAAAATAATATTAGAAGGTGATTTTATGGAATATAAAAAACGAGTTGTTGATGAAATGTTGAAGAAAAAACTAAAAGGAAAAGGAGCAGTATTAATTGAAGGACCAAAATGGTGTGGTAAAACTACAACCGCAGAACAAATATCAAAAAGCATTTTATATATGTCCAATCCTGAAAGTAAGGAACAAAATCTAACTTTAGCTGATATTAATCCTACATTACTTTTAAAAGGAAAAACGCCTAGACTTATTGATGAATGGCAATTAGCACCAAAACTCTGGGATGCAGTTAGATTTGAAGTAGATCACAGAAAGGACGAAGGACAATTTATTTTGACTGGTTCCTCTGTTCCTGTTGATCAAAGTATGATTTCACACACAGGAACTGGAAGATTTGCATTTTTATTAATGAGACCTATGTCACTATTTGAATCATTAGAATCAAATGGTAGCATTAGTCTTAAAGACTTATTTAATCAGAGTGAAATCTCTGGCACTAATAATTTAACTTTAGAAGATATTGCATATTTATGTTGTAGAGGTGGTTGGCCAAAAAGTATATCAATGGAAAAAGAGATAGCTTTAGAACAAGCTTTTGATTATTTTGATGCAATTATTAACTCTGATATATCTAGAGCAGATGGCGTTTCGCGAAATAGTGAAAGAGTAAAAAATCTCATGAAAAGTTATGCTAGAAATATTGGAACTTCTTCATCTATAAGTACTTTAAAAAATGACATGATGTATAATGATTCCACATCCTTAGATTCAGATACAATTTTTTCATACATAAATGCTCTTAAGAAAATTTTTGTAATCGAAGAAGCACCTGCATGGAATCCAAACTTAAGAAGTAAAACAGCAATAAGAAGTTCCTATACTAAATATTTTATTGACCCATCTATTGCAACTGCGACTTTAGGTCTTGGACCAAACGACTTAATCCAAGATTTAAACACTTTTAGATTTATATTTGAAAATTTATGTATTAGAGATTTAAGAATATATGCAGAAAGCATAAACGGAACTTTATACCATTATAGAGATTCCTCAAATTTAGAATGTGACGCAGTTATTCATTTAAGAAATTCTTCATACGCTTTAATTGAAATAAAGTTAGGTGGAGATAAATTAATTGAAGAAGGAGTTAATAACTTAACTAAATTAAGAGATAAAATTGACACAAAAAAAATGAAGGTTCCTTCATTCCTCATGGTCATAACAGCTACTGGAAATTTTGCATATAAACGAGAAGATGGAATTTATATTGTACCTATAGGTTGCTTAAAAAATTAAAAAATACTACTGTAAAAATAGTATTTTTTATTTTCCTTGATAAACTCCATTAATATAGTACCTATTATCATCAAAATTTATTTTACTTAAATCTTTACGGCTCACATAAACTGTAACTTTTAATGACTCACTAGTATCTAAACTAATTAGTCTATCTTCTTTTAAATTATCAAATATAAAATCAAACATTCCTCTTAAGTTTTCGTTAGAATAAACTATATATTGATTTAATGACTCTTGCTCTATTTTCGCATTTTGTATTTTATCTTTATAAGTTGCTTTTACTTTTATTTCATTGTTTAAACTGTTATCGATAACTACTTCTTGGTTTGAAATAACACATTCATAACAATAAATATTTGTTTTATCATTTGTTAGTTTTATTGTTTTTTCTACTTCATTATTTTCAATTTCATTAACTCCATTTTCTACTATTTCAATGTTGGTAAATTCAAAAAATGTAAAAATTACTCCTAGAATAAACGCAACAATTACTCCAATAAATGTTATAAAAAGTCTTAAGCCATGAAATGGTTTATCAAATACAATTCTATAAACAATTTCTAAAAGCCATAAATTTCCTACTAACAGCGCTAAAATACAAAGAATTATTCCAAAAAAGAAATTAGATGTTATACCTACAAAAATCATTACTCCTAAACTAACACATAAAAATATCAAAGAGAAAATAAAAGGTAGGCTAAGTAATATTATAATAACTTTAAAAAATGAATAAAGTATACTAGCTCCAGTATCTACTGCACTGACATGATGTTTTTTATGAGGTAAAACTTTTTCTGCAGAAGTATTATTTTTTCTATCTTCTTTTTTAACTTCTACTTTCTTTTTTTTTACGTCATTTAAATATCTAACTTTAAAAATATTTACAAAAACTACAACAGCTACTACTAGGTAACACATTTCAATTAAAAATTTCCAAATACCAGTAAGCAAGCCACTAGCTGGTGGGAAAAGAGAGTAAAACGCATCTGCACCAAAGGATTCAATTAATAAGAATGGTAATTTTAAAACAAATATTAGTATTAAAATAACTATAATTTCTAATAAAAATTTAGCAATCTCAGAAAAACTTTTATTAGCAAACTTTTCAACAATAGCTTCAATTACACTATTACATGTTTCAAAAAACTTAACACCAGTTTTTTTATTGCTGTATTCTTCATTTATTTTATAAGCATCAAGTATTTCTTTAGCAATCTCATCTATATCGCCAAGTTCTTTTATTATATCTTCTTCTTTTTCTTTCTTTTTTAGTTTTTCTTCAATATGTTCGCTATATTCATTAATAATGTCATCTTGTTCTTCTTTTTTTAAAATAGATATCTTTTCTCTTAATTTATTTAAAAATTCCTCTTTTTTCATTTCTCTTCAATCTCCTTTATAAAACTATTTACTTTTTTATTAAATTTTTTCCATTCTCTTAATAATTCAACACTTCTGTTTTTACCTAAATCTGTTATATGATAATACTTTCTAGGAGGACCTTCTGTAGATTCTTTTAAATATGTCTCAAAATATTTTTCATTTGTTAATCTTTTTAGTATCGGATAAATAGTTCCCTCATTAACATTAACAATAGAAGAAACTTCTTCAACTAATTCATAACCATATTTATCTTCTGTTTCAACAATAAGTAAAACAAGAAGTTCTAAAACACCTTTTTTAAATTGAGTATCCACTTTTTACACCTCCACAAATAAATGATATAACTATTACTATGTTTTGTCAAGTAGTAAATATTACATAATAATCAATTAAAAAAAATTATAATGTTAACTTATAAGGATTTTCTAAAGTTCCATCTCCTGAAGTTATTCTTACATTTGGCTTTAAATAAATTGTAGGATATATTCTATCTGCCCAATAAGTATAATTTCCATAAAGTCTACCCTCATTATTAACATAAAAAATAACATTTGCGTTATCTTCTCTCGCTATCATCGTCCAAATAAACTCATAAAATATCCAATTTGAATCCATACATTCCTCATCATTATAATTTGACAAATCAGTATTAGAATAACAATTTTTGTTTGCATACCCATAATCTTCAGGATAAATTAAACCAATTTTACCTATCCAATTTGTTGTTCTTGTTACTCCATCAACATCAGAAAAATCTTTAGTTGTTTTTTTTCTAATTTCTTTATAATATTCACCGCTATTTAGTCCAAAAGGTGCACTAGATGTATACCATTTTGCATCATCTATCATACCTTTTGCATCACTAGTTAATCCAGTATCACTAAAATCACATGGTGAAATATGATAATCATAAGAAATATGAGAATAATAACATTCTCCACTGTCTCTATTCCAATATAAACTATTATTTACACTTTCACTTTCATATCCTGGGTTTAATAGTCTCATAAGGTCCACCCTAATATATGAGCCAGACTCACCCCACTGATTTATTCCGTATCCAGAATTAATGCTTGAAGCACTTGTATCCCATGAATATACACCGATACTTTCATCTCTTATTATTTTAAGTCTTTCTTCATAAGTTCCAGTTCCGTTATCTACTTTAAATACCTCTATAATTCTCCATAATTCATTATTAAATCTTACATAGTTTTTTACACCAGTACTTACTCCAGTATATCTATATTCTGTTAAATCTGGGGTTTGAACAGTTGATGATTGTTCTAGTTTGATTAATCCTTCATTATTTGTTTCATTGTATTTATCTATTATTATTTTGTTGCAAGTTTATTTTTTTCTTTAAAGTAAACCATACAGTTAAATTTCCCATCAATACTCTCTTCTTCTACACTTATATTTAATTTCCATGTTTCTTCATTAAAAAATGAATTTATATTACTACTAATATTTTCACATTTTGTATTTAAATATTCATAGTCGTTCTTATTTGGAAATGTATTACTTTTTATATTTCCTTCTTCTGTTTCTAGTATTACACTTATATTTTTATTTACTTTTTCTTCTTTTTCTTTAAAATTTAAAAAAGAAAGAAAAAACAAACTTAAAATCACTATTAAAATTATTATTACTTTCTTCATAAAATCACCAAAAAACTACAGTTTTCTGTAGTTTATTTTAGTAAAGTCTCCCCCCCCGCAATTGACGTTTGGTTGGCGTTTTTTAGATAAACAAAATATAATATTGAAGAAAAGTAAAAAACGTCAGATTAAAATGGACAAGAATAAAAAACTATATTAAAAAAGGTGCAAAGTTCTTGCACTTTTTTTGGATGATAGAAAGGTGATGAAGGCAAAAAAAGAATCATTAAGCATATTTTGTTTTCATTTTTTTTAATCTAGTTATCTTCTAATTGTAGTTCAAACATTGCATCTCTTAATTCTACAGCTTTTTCAAAATCTAAGTTTCTTGCTGCTTCTCTCATTTGTTTTTCAAGTGAAATAATTAGTTTCTCACGTTCTTTCTTACTTAATTTTTTAGGTTTTTGTTCTTTTACTTCATCTTCATTTGTTACAACATCGTGAATTTCTT
Organism: uncultured Mycoplasmatota bacterium; assembly: GCA_900553435.1. GTDB lineage: Bacteria > Bacillota_I > Bacilli_A > RF39 > UBA660 > UMGS1611. The sequence continues at coordinate 5,334 of USDC01000007.1, read as the reverse complement.
TAATAATTGTTTTTGGTGTTATATTATGTTTTTCATTATATTCTTCTTGAATTTTTCTTCTTCTTTCTGTTTCAGTTATGGCCTCATTCATTGCCTCACTCATACTATCAGCATACATTATTACATGTCCATTTGCATTTCTTGCACATCTACCAATTGTTTGGATAAGACTTCTACTACTACGAAGAAATCCTTGTTTATCTGCGTCTAAAATACAAATTAAGCTAACTTCTGGTATATCTATTCCTTCTCTTAAAAGATTTATACCAACTACACAATCAAATTTTCCAAGTCTTAAATTTCTTATTATATTAAGTCTTTCCAAAGTTTTTATTTCGCTATGGAGATAAGCAACATTTATACCTACTTCTTTTAAATAATTAGTTAATTCTTCACTCATTCTTATAGTTAATGTTGTAATAAGTACTCTTTCGTTTCTTGCTTTTCTTTCTCTTATTTCATTTATAATATCATCAATTTGTCCTTTTGTTGGTTTTACTTCAATTGTTGGATCTAGAAGTCCAGTAGGTCTTATAATTTGTTCTACATATTTATTATTTACAAGTTCAAGTTCATAGTCTCCTGGTGTTGCTGAAACATATATTGTTTGATTAAGTTTTTTTCTGAATTCTTCAAATCTAAGAGGTCTATTATCAAGTGCACTTGGAAGACGAAAACCATAATCAACTAATGTTTGTTTCCTTTGTCTATCCCCATTATACATACGCACTTGTGGTAATGTAACATGTGATTCGTCTACTATCATTAAAAAATCTTCTGGAAAGAAATCAATTAAAGTTGTTGGTGTCTCTCCCGGATCTCTTAAAGCTAGGTGTCTTGAATAGTTTTCAACTCCACTACAAAATCCAGTTTCTTTTAACATTTCAATATCATAAAGTGTTCTTTGTTTCAAACGTTCTTTTTCAACTATCTTACCTTCTTTATCTAAAACTTCAAGTCTTTCTTTTAATTCAGCTTCTATTCGTTTGATTGCTTCTTTTAATTTTTCTTCACTTACTACAAAGTGAGAAGCAGGATATATACTAACTGTTTTTTTATCACTTAAAATATTACCAGTAAGTGTATCAAACTCACTTATTCTTTCAATTTCATCTCCAAAAAATTCTACTCTAATTCCGTTTTTCCTTTCATAAACGGGTATTATTTCTAATACATCTCCTTTAGCTCTAAATGTTCCTCTGTGAAAATCATTAACGCTTCTTTCATAAAGCATATCAATTAATTTTTCAATTACTTTATCTCTTTCAATAACGTCTCCTTTAGATAAAATTAACATTTTATTTCTATATTCATCAACTTCACCAATACCATATATACATGATACGCTAGCAACTACTATTACATCTCTATTTGTTAAAAGAGAGCTAGTCGCTGCATGACGAAGTTCATCTATTTCATCATTTATTGAACTATCTTTTTCTATATATAAATCTTTACTTGGAACATAAGCTTCTGGTTGATAATAATCATAATATGATACAAAATAATTTACTTTATTGTTAGGAAATAGTTCTTTTAACTCAGCATATAATTGTCCAGCAAGAGTTTTATTGTGTGCTAAAACGAGTGTTGGTTTATTTACTTCTTTTATAACATTTGCGACTGTAAAAGTTTTACCTGTTCCTGTTGCTCCAAGTAATACTTGATCTTTTTTTCCCTCTTTTATTCCTTCTACAAGTTTTTTTATTGCTTCTGGTTGATCTCCGCTTGGCTTAAATTTTAAGTTCATTTCAAACATATATAATCCTCCTCTCTTTTTTAATCAAATTGCTAAATACTATTATATACAAAGTATAATATTTTATCAATTTAAAAACAATAACTACTAAGCTATTGTTTGTTTTGCATATAATAAGCTTTTATTATATTATTTATAAGCATAATAACTGTTAATTTTCCAACTCCACCTGGTACTGGGGTAATATATTTACATTTTTCTAAACATTCAACAAAATTACAATCACCATATAATTTATTATTATCTCTATTAATACCTACATCAATAATTATTACATTTTCTTTTAAATACTCTTTTGTTATAAATTCTTTTTTTCCAATCGCAACAATTAATATATCTGCTTGTTGTGTTATATTTTTTAAATTTTTAGATTTTGAATGAGCTACTGTAACAGTAACATTTTTATTTAATAGAAGTTTTATTAAAGGCATTCCAACTAATTTACTACGACCAATAACAACTGCGTTTAGTCCAGCAATATCTTCTTTTAAACTTTCTATTATTTTTATTATTCCTAAAGCTGTACAAGGTACAATACTTTCATTATTGGAAAATAAATTACCAATATTTTTACTAGTTAGGCCATCAACATCCTTTTCTGGTAATATTTCTTCTATTACTTTAGTTTCATTTATTTCTTTAGGTAGTGGAAGTTGAACTAATATACCAGTAACAGTTTTATCAACATTTAATTTTCTTATTTCATTTATAAGCTTCTCTTCTGTTATATTTAAAAACTTTTTATGTTCACATAAAATACCCATCTCTTCACATAATTTTTGTTTGTTTCTAATATAAACATTGCTAGCCTCATCACTTCCAACTTGAATAACTACTAGTTTAAGCTTAACAGATATTTGTGATATTTCTTTTTTTAATTCTTCTTTTAGTTCCAAGGAAATTTTATTACAATCAATTATTTTGTTCATTTTCTTCTCCTCTAATTATTATGTGTTTAAAAAATTGTTCTTGAAACTCTGTTAAAGCTTCTATTTGAGAATCTGTGTAATTTTTTTGTGTTGGAACAACTATTAATTTATCATCATCATCGTTTGTTCTATGAATTACAGCAATGACTTTACCATAAAAGTGAGAAATTGGTTCAAACACTCCTAAAACATAAGCATCCAACTCTTCCCCATCACCACTTAAAGTATTTTCTACATATCCATAGTTTAATAGATAGATAAAACCATGTTTAGGATGTTTACTTCCAAGTTTTCTATCTATTTTTACTTTTACTTCTTTACCTAGATATGTTAAAGCATCTGTTTTTTTCATTTTATCACCTAACTTATTATACAATTATAAATTAATTACTAAAATATCACAACAATAAAAAAGAAACAAGTTATCTTATTTCTTCAACCTTTAAAAAGTTAGTTGTTTTAAGAGTTGTATTATTTGGAAAACCTCCAGTAACAACTATTATATCTTTATTTTTTAATGGTATTAGTTTATTTACTTCTATTTTGGCATCTTCTATTATTTCATCTGTACTATTATATTCTTTTACAACCATTGCATAAACACCATAATTTAGCGACAGACTTCTTGCGACTTTAGCTGATGGACAGAGGGCAACAATAGGTGAATTTGGTTTTAAATTACTTATTTTTCTAGCACTATAGCCACTCATTGTAGCCGCAGCAATTGCTTTAACATCAATAATTTTACTGATATCAACAACACTTTTTGCAATAGTCTCTGTTACATCTATATTTTCTTCTTTTTTAGCTTTAAAACTTAAACTATTTTCTGCTTCATTACATATTTGAGACATATATTTAACTGTTTCTATCGGATATTTACCAGTTGTAGTTTCTCCAGATAACATAACTGCATCTGTTCCATCCAGTACCGCATTGGCAACATCTGAGACTTCAGCTCTAGTTGGTCTTATATTTTTTTTCATAGATTCTAACATCTCAGTTGCAACAACAGCGATTTTTCCTTTTTCCCTACATTTATCAATTATATGTTTTTGAACAATTGGTAGTCTTTCCATAGGAACTTCTACCCCAAGATCCCCTCTTGCAACCATAATTCCATCTGAAACTTCTATTATTTCATCTAAATTGTCTATACCAGTTTGACTTTCTATTTTTGAAATTATTTTAATATTTTCTTTTTTTTCATCAGCTAATATTTTTTTTACATTTAAAACATCTTCTCTTGTGTTAACAAAAGATAACGCTAAAAAATCAGCTTTATTTTTACATGCAAAAATAATATCTTCTTTATCAACAGAACTAACAAATGGAATATCTAAACTAACACCAGGCACATTTAAACTCTTTTTGTTTCCTAAAACTCCTCCACTTATAACTTTACAAGTAACTCCATCCTTTTCTATAGAAATAACTTCAAGTTTCATTAAACCATTTTCAAGTAATATAAAATCTCCTACTTTTAGAGATTCTAAAGCTTTAGGATGATTAACACTAAATTCTTTTTCATTTCCAACAATTTCTTTTTTAACTATTCTTACTTTTTTACCCTCTATTAACTTTATAGAATTATCCTCTAACATTCCATTTCTAAATTCTGGCCCTTTAGTATCATATAACAAACCAATATTTCTTCCAGTTCTTTTACTAACTTCATCTACAGAAGATAAAACATTTTTTATTTCTTCTTTAGTCGCATGAGAAAAATTAATTCTTGCAACATTCATACCATTTAAAACCATTTGTTCCATAATATCAGCATCTGTACTACTTGGTCCAATACTACAAATAATCTTTGTTTTTTTCATTTTTCCTCCTTTAAACGCAAGTTCAATTATAACAGTTTTTGAATAAAATAAAAAGAGTTAAAAATAATATTTTAACCCTAAATTTCACAAACTTATTTCATAGGGATTATTAACACTCCCACTGCCAGAGGTTATTATTACTTCAGGTTTCAAATATACTGTAGGTCTAACATTTACTCTTTGTGTACTTGTACCACTACAATAGCCTCCAAGGACTGGTCCACCTATACCTATTGTCCTTATAAGCCAATTTCCTACTGGTGTTAATGTTACATATACTGAAGAATCATATAACCAACTAGTATTATAACACGGTTCTTTTTCATAATAATTTATCATTTGCTCACCGTTTCTACAACCACTACTTGAATATCCATAATCTGAAGGATATATTAAAGCAACTTTTCCAACCCAATATGGTAGTCTAGTTACTCCATCAGTTTCCGTTCTAGTTATATCTTCTCTTTCAGCCATATATGACTCGTGAGCTGTAGTTCCATTAATCGTAATAGCTGTATACCACTTTACTGTATCTATCATTTCTTTAGCATCATTTTTTAAACCTGTATTTGAAAAATTACATGATGAAGTTGCATTATTATTATATACATAACAAGTTCCACTGCTACTATTATAGTATAAACTACCATTTATTCCTGTATACCCAGGATTTAATAATCTCATGAGGTCTGCTCCCTCATATGTTCCACTCTCTCCCCACTGATTTATTCCATAGCCATCATTAATAGAAGATTCACTTGTATCCCATGAATAATCTCCTATACTTTCTTCTCTTATTATCTTTAGTCTATTTTCA
>USDC01000006.1 GCA_900553435.1 uncultured Mycoplasmatota bacterium | reverse complement strand
TAAGTTTACTTTACCACTATCTGGATTTAAATTTCCGCTTATTAATTTCAATAATGTAGATTTCCCAGAACCATTAACACCAACTAACCCTATTTTATCCTCACTATTTAATGAAAAGCTTATATTATCTAATATATTATTATTTTGTATAGAAAATTTAACATTTTTTAATATCATGTTTTCCACACTCCTATCCCAACAATTTTAAGTCATTTATTAACCCACTTACTTAATTTTAATAAATCTATGCTATATATAGAGTCTTTAATCACTTTAAAACCAATATGAGAAAAAACTTTTTTAGATAAATTATTTTCTTTGTTAATATGAATAATTACTGAGTTAAATTTTTTTACTTGTTTTAATGAAATAAATTTCTTGATCATTTTTTTTAAAATACCTTTGTTTTTATACTCATTTTTTATTTGTATTTCAGAAATCCATAATTTTTTATTATTATCAATACAATAATTTAAAAAACCTATAACTTCACTATTTTGGGTGCAAAGAATTACGTGATAATTACTCGTAGTCCGTATCATATTAAACCATTTGTTTTGATTTTCCAAACTATCATGTTTTTCTCTATTATCTAAAAAACTAGGATATGTTATAAACAAATTATCTATTAAAATTAAATACATTTGCTTTAAAATTTCACTATTTATTTCATTACCTGAATATAATTTTAACTTCATCATTTAAACTCCTTTATAATTTTATCTAAGTTCTTAATAAAAAATTTTTTCTCCCACTCTAAAACATCTCCTACACTAAAAACTTTTTTAAATTAATTTCTTTTTACTTTATTCGTATAATATCAACATCACTTATTATTGTCAAATATGTTTTCTTAATATTCTAAATATAATAAGCCTTAATAACTATCATACAAGAATTCTATAATAAAAGATAAGTTAAATATACTTATCCATATCCTTAGGAACTTTATCATTTATTATAGAATCAATTATTTTTTGTTCTTTTTCTTTTGATACCTCTTTACCAGTCATATCACTAATTTCTCTTATTACTTCTCTTAATACTTTTTCATCTTTCATATTTCCATTTTGTAATTTTCTTGCAAGGGACATAATTGTATCTTTGTTAACGTTTGTTTTTTTCTCAACTCTATTAAAAAAGTCATCACCAAATTTAGGCAAATATATCACTCCTTTAATTTATTATATGAGCAATAAAAAAAAGGGTTAAATTATCTATCATTTTCACCCTTACTTTTAAATTGTAAAATAATTGGAGTTCCACTAAAATCAATATTTTCTCTTATTTTATTTTCAAGATATCTTTCATATGAGAAATGTATTAAACCTTTAGAGTTTACTTCTATATTAAATTTAGGTGGTTTTACCTCACATTGATGTGTAAAATATATTTTAAGTCTTTTACCCTTATATGATGGTGGCGGAGTTTCTATATAAGCATTTGTGATTATTTCATTAATAATACTTGTTTTAATTTCTTTAGTCGCATTATTATAGCTTTCTAGAACTTCTGGCATTAAAGTATGAATTCTTTTTTTAGTAAGTGCACTTAAAAAAACCACTTTTGCCCAAGGCATAAATTTAAAATTAATATTAATTAATCTTTTCCATTCCTTTAATGCTTTTTCTTTATTTTCAATTAAATCCCATTTATTAACAACAATAACTATTGCTTTACCAGCTTCTAAAGCATATGAGGCAATATGTTTATCGTGTTCTACTATTCCCTCGTTTGCATCTATTACAAGCAAGCAAACATCACTTCTATCTATTGCTTTTAAACTTCTAATCAAACTATATTTTTCAATAGCCTCAAATACTCTTCCTTTTTTTCTCATACCAGCGGTATCTATTAAAGTATATTCTTGTTTTTCATATACAAACTTTGTATCAATACTATCTCTAGTAGTACCAGCTACATCACTAACTATTACTCTCTCTTCATTTAAAAGTGCATTAACTAAACTACTTTTTCCAACGTTTGGTCTTCCTATAACAGAAAACTTTAAAGTATTATCTTCCTCTTCTATAGCTTGTTTATCAAAATCACTTACAATTAAGTCTAAAAGTTCTCCTAAACCAGTTTTATGTTCAGCACTAATTGTTACATATTCATAATAACCTAAATCATAAAATAAACTTAAATTTTCTTTAGTTTTACCACTATCAATTTTATTTATAGCTACAATTACCTTTTTATTAAATTTTCTTAAAATATCTCTTATTGCTAAATCATTAGAAGTTAGCTCTTCTTTTCCATCTATTATAAAAACTATTACATCACTTTCATTTATTGCAATTTCAGCCTGCAGCTGTATTTCCTTATTAAACTTTTCGTTTTCTAAGTCTATTCCTCCAGTATCAATTAAATGAAAAGAATAATCTTTATAATTTACTATCCCATAAATTCTATCCCTAGTAACTCCAGGAGTATCTTCTATTATGGAAATTTTTTTACCCACTAGTCTATTAAAAAGTGTACTTTTTCCTACATTTGGTCTTCCTACCAAACATACAGTTGGTCTTTTCATAACAATCACCGCACTTATTATAACAAAAAAAAGAGTATCATTCTACTCTTTACTTTCTTCCTTTTTTAAATAACTTTCAATTATTTCATAAATTTTATCTTTACCTACTTTTGTAACTTTACTAAAGTTTATTATATCATCTCCTAAAGCTATATCTAAACTTTCCTTTATTATTGCATCTTGTTTAGCTTTACCACTTCTTTTTACTTTATCATATTTAGTCGCAACAATTGTAACAGGTAAGTTATAATACTTTAAAAAATCATACATAAGTAAATCATTTTCAGTAGGTCTATGTCTATAATCAATAAGTAAAAACACATGTTTTAAATTCGGTCTTGTTTTAATATATTCTTCTATCATCATCCCAAATTTTTCTTGTTTTTTATTAGAAACCGCAGCATAACCATAACCAGGTACATCTACTAAATAAAATTTATTATTTACTTTAAAAAAGTTTAAAGTTTGTGTTTTACCAGGTTTAGAACTAGTTCTAGCAAAATTCTTTCTTTGAATTATAGAATTTATAAAACTACTTTTTCCTACATTACTTCTACCTACCATTAAAAACTCTGGTAAATTATCTGTAGGATACTGACTTATTCTAACTGCACTGGTAGTTAAGGTAACATCATCTATATTCATATATAAACACCCATTTCTAAAGTTATTATACATTATAATAATATATTTGTAAAATTACACATTACTTACGTTATGGAAAACTTCTTTTACGTCTTCTACATCATCTAACATAGCAAGTAACTTTTTAAAAACACTTAAATCTTCATCATTTAAAATTACCATTTCTTTAGCAAAATATCCTATTTCATCCATTTCATATTTTATATTTGGTATTTCACTTTCTAATGCTTTTTTTATAGTAAACAAATCTTTTGGGTCACCATAAATATAAGTAATATCATCTTCTACTTCTATATCATCAATATTAATATCATTATTTACCATAATTTCAAGAGCTTTTTCCTCATCTAAATCTTTAATTCCAACAACACAAAGATTATCATACATATAACTTACAGCTCCTACTCCTGCCATCTTAGAATTAGTTTTATTAAACGCAGGACGAACTAGAGACATACTTCTATTAACATTATCAGTAAGGCATTTGACGATTACTGTGCTTCCTCCTGGTCCAAAGCCTTCATACATAACTACTTGATAATCTTCTGTTACACCCTTTTTTACTTTATCAATCGCACGATTAATAATATCTGCGGGTACTTGTTCCTTTTTAGCTTTATCTACTAATCTTTTTAAAACATCATTACTTTCAATTTCCGGATTATTTTTCGCAGCTTGATATATTTCTCTAGCATACATAGAATATAACTTAGCCTTTTGTTGTCCATTTTTTTCTATAGAAGCTTTTCTTACTTCATAAGCTCTTCCCATTTTTTCACTTCCTAACTTTAAATTAAATAGCCTTTTTTATTATAACACAAACTAAGACTAATCTAAAGTCTTTAAACTTTCTAACTCTTCCTTATATATTTTATAATTTTCAAAATTATTTGTTAACTCACTTATTAAAAACTCTTCACTATCCTTTTTAGCTTGAAGTAAGATTTTATAATCTTCTTTTAAATTAGCAAGTTTAAAACTAACATCTCCACTTTGTTTTTCTCCAAAAAGTTCTCCTTCTCCTCTTAGTTCAAAATCTTTTTCTGATATGTAAAAACCATCATCACTTTCACTTAATACTTTAAGTCTTTTATTGTTTTTACTTCCAATTAAAATACATTTACTTTCCATATCATTTCTACCAATTCTACCTCTTAACTGATGAAGAGTAGCAAGTCCAAACCTTTCTGCATCAAAAATAACTATCATTGTAGCATTTTTAACATCTACTCCAACTTCAATTACTGTAGTAGAAATAAGTATTTGAGTCTTGTTTTTTATAAAATTATCCATTACTTTATCTTTTTCTTCCTTTTTTAATTTTCCGTGCATTACCTCAATGTTAACTTTCTTGTTAAATGCTTTATTCATATCACTTTCTAACTTTTTAACATTAGTTAAAGAAAGAGAGTCATTCTCTTCAATTAGTGGACTTACTACAAATATCTGTCTTCCTTTTTTTATTTCCTCTAACATTAAATATAAAACATCTTTTATTTCATTTTTACTTTTAATAATAGTTTCAATTTTTTTTCTTCCAGCTGGCTTTTCAGTAATCTTTGTTATATCCATATCACCATATAAAGTTAAAGCAAAAGTCCTAGGTATTGGTGTCGCAGTCATATATAAAATATCAGTTACTTCTCCCTTATTTCTTAAGTTTTGTCTTTGTCTTACCCCAAAGCGATGTTGTTCATCAGTTATAACAAGACCTAAATTAGAAAACTCTGTAGTATCACTAATTAAAGCATGAGTACCAATTACTAAATCAACCTCCCCTGTTTTTAACTTTTCTACTGCTTCTCTTTTTTCCTTTGAAGTCATGTTTCCAATTAAATAAGAGACTTTAAAATCATAATCTTTAAATATATTTTTTATATTTTCATAATGTTGCATAACTAAAATTTCAGTTGGTGCCATTAAAGCTGTTTGATATCCACATAAGTAATTCATATAACTTGCGATAACAGCTACCATTGTCTTACCGCTTCCAACATCACCTTCAATTAATCTATTCATTCTATATGGACCAGTTAAATCTTCATATATGTCATTTACTGCTTCTTTTTGAGAATTGGTTAAAGTAAAACTTAAATTGTTAATGAATTTATCTAGTTTTTCTCTATCAACTTCTTTTTTTATTTTTTTCTCTTCTTTATTTAATAACTTTAAATAATTAATTTTAAACATAAACCTAAATAACTCTTCATAAACAAGCCTAAGTTTTGCATCCTTAATTTCTTTTACAGTTTTAGGATAATGAATATCTCTTAAAGCAATAACTTTGTCTAGAAAATTATATTTCTCATTTAAATAATCGGGAATATAATCTTTAACCATAGATATATAATTAAACGCTTCATTAATATATTTTTTTAAACTACTTTCCTTTAATCCTTTAGTTAAATGATAAACAGGCTCTATTGTATTATCTTTTACAATACCAAGTTTAATATCACTAGCAATAAAGGAATTTTTAAGAGAATTATATTTTCCAACTAAAGTTATATATTTATTTAAAACTAATTTATCTTTTAAAAATACTCTATTAAATATACTAACATTTATAACTTTTTCATTACAAAAAACACGAAAATTAAGACTATTCATCTTTCCTTTAAAACGTCTTAAAACTACACTACTACAAATTTTACCAACAACAAAAACACTTTCCCCATCTTTAACATCATTAAGATTACTAATCTTAATAAAATTATATCTAAAAGGATAAAACTCTAACAAATCATTTATAGAAAAAATACCTAACTTACCTAAATATTCTTTACTTTTAGGTCCAATTCCTTTAATATATGTTAAATCCATAAGCTCTCCAATCTTCTAAAAAAACTATAGAACAAATGTACTTGTTTGTCAAGGTAAAAAAAACAGAAAAAAAGTCAAAAAAACATTGACAAAATAACCACTTTGGTTTAGTATATAGACTTACCAATTCACTTATAGGCGAATTGGTGCTAGTATCACACTAGCCAACCCCTTTTTATTCTTTTTTCCGGGCTACCCTCAGGGGGTGTAGCCCACTTTTTTAAAAACAAAACACCAAAATTAAATGGTGTTTTTTTATAATAGAAAAAAAGTTAATGTTAGTAAACTCTTTAAATATAAAGTGCACAAAAACTTTTAACTTAACGGCTAATTTTGTTATTCTATAACTACTCCTCCACCAGGTTCTGGTAGAAAAGTTATAGTACACACTGTATCACTTGTTACATTACTTACTGTTAAAGTATTATCATAAGTAAAAGAATATGTTTGTCCGTTAGTGCAGTTTAAATTTTGCACAACATTTGAACCATTTGATGTTACCGTAAATATAGTATTATCTCCAGAGTTCACTGCTTTAATTGTATCTCCATCTATTGTTCCATTATTAACAACTACACTAACTCTATAAATCTCTTTTGCTTCTTTTAATTTATAAATATTACCTTGACTTTCTGTACCACTTGGGCCATATAAAGAAATAATATTATCAATTAAACTTTCGTTACTATCATTATAAATTAAATTTATTCTAGAGCCAGGTATAGTTGCCGCACTATTAAACATATCTACAAAAGATTTTAGTTCACCTTCAATAACAATATTTCCAGTAAACATTGGAGAACTAGCAGCAAAAGCATCAACATTACAATTATCTGAAATCTTTAAAGCCCCAATTAAGTTAAAGGTTGTGGCATAATATCCTGCAGTATAAAACATCTCACTCATATCTGTAACGTTTCTGGTATCCCAATTATTTATATTTATACTAACAACATTACTAGCATAAGCCACTTCTTCAAACATTGCATGCATATTTCTAACGTTTGATGTTACAAAATTATTTAATCCAATAATATTAACTGAATTTGCCGTTCTACCAGCAGCCAAAAACATTTGCTCCATTGTTTCTACATTTGACGTATCAAATGAACTAACATCTAAATTAAGTGTAGTCGCATATCTACCAACACTTGCAAACATACCTTTCATATTTGTAACTTCACTTGTGTCAAGGTTTTCTAAACCTTCAATTGTTTCTGTTTTATCAAAATAATAAAATAAATAAGAACTATTTTTGTTGGCAATTATTTTTCCATCTCCTTGAATGTAAGCAATATATGTTGATGTGTCTTCTGTATTTGGTACAATACGCGCTATTACACTTCCATCACCAGCTTCTGATATATCCCATGAAGATATCTCATCTTCTTTTGGATGTATCGAATCTTCAATTTTTATTTTTGTTATTTTGTCCTTATATGCCCACATTTCTCCAGAATAATCACTCGTTACACTTTGTATCATTGATTTTGTTTTCTTAAACTCTACTGTACACACCGTATCATTTGTTACATTACTTACTGTTAAGGTGTTATTAGTTACATTTCCTGTTTGATTATTTGTACATGTTACTGTTGGACTTCCATATCCACTTGTTGGGTTTAGTGAAAATGTTACATTCTCATTACTCTTTATTACTTTTCTTGTTTCTCCTTCTATTGTTCCATTTAATACTGTTACTTTCACTTCATACGTTCTTATTATTTCTTCTCCATTTTTATTAAAATAAAATTTACAATTATTTTGTTCCGTTATTCCGTTTATATTAAATGTTTTTGCCTCTTCATTATATGTTACATTTTCTTCTTTTACTTTTGTTCCATTACATTCTGTATGATGGTAAGTATATCCACTTTCTGGGAGTGTTTTACTATACTCATAACCACTTTCTGTTTCTAGTTCATATGCTTTTATTTTATTAGGTATTATTATAATTACTAAAGTTATTATTAATATTATCATTTTCTTATTCATTATCTTCTCCTAGAATATTACATATTTTTTAGTATAAGAATATTGTCATATATTGTTATTTATATTATAACTTAATTACATGTTGTGTACAAGAACACGTATTTTTTAAAAATATGTTTTTTTGTCTTATTTTTCTTATACTTACCTTACTGTAAGTATATAATACCCCCCCCGACTGTCAAGAAAAAACACGGCTTTTCCGTGTTTCTTATTTTATTCTTCCAATTTTTTTAAGCCAGTCTACAGTGTCTTTTAAAGTTTCTTTCATATCCCTTGGATTGTAATCTATCTCTTTTGTTGCTTTTTCATGTGAGAAGTGTGAGTTAGTACTTAACGTATAAATTGAATACGAAGTATAAAGTGGCGGTTGTTTTAATATTTTGTAATATAATTCAGCAATTGGTGCGGTTAATTTTGCAAACCAATTTGGTAGTATTGTTTTTATTGGTTTGTGATTTGTTACTTCATGAAGCAAATTTATTATTTCTTTTATTTCAAAATATCTATTTGAAAGTATGTAGCATTCTCCTACTCTTCCTTTTTCTATAGCTTTTAAAATGCCATCTGCGACGTCTCTTACATCTACAAAATCATAACCACCTTTTACAATCGCAGTAAGTCTATTATTTAAATAATCAATTATTAATTGTGATAAATGTCCTTTACCATAGTTACCTGGTCCTATTATCCCTGATGGATGAACTACTATTGCATTCAGTCCTTTTTTTGACATATCAAGGATATAATTAGAAGCTTCTGCTTTTGTTTTAGCATAAAGTCCTTCTACTTTATCTGGATAAAATTTATCTACTTCTTTTATGATTTTATTTTTTTCTTCAACAATCGCATGGACTGAACTTACATGTATAAATTTTTTTACTTTATACTCTAAAGCAACATCAGCTATATTTTTAGTTCCTACTACATTAACATCATATACTTTTTGGTCAAATTTTGATGCGATTGTAACAATTCCTGCACAATGTATAACAATTACTTCTTTATTTTCTAAGTCTTTAAAAAGTGGATAAATGCTTTTTTTATCTGTGATGTTTCCTCTGATTATTTCTACTTTTTTATCTAAATGAAGTACGTCATTTTCTAAAACAAATGCTCTAATGTTTTTCTTTTCTTTAAGAAGTAAATTTATTATAGTACTTCCTAAATGCCCATTCGCACCAGTTACTAAATATATTTTTTCCATATCATTCCTCTTCTTTTATTTCACTAATATTTTTAAAATAATTATAACGTTTTTTTGCAAAGTCTATATTTTCATTAAATAACCTTTTGTATTCTTCTTCATTTAGTTTTTCCGTATTTTTATATCTTAATTCATTTTTAAATACTTTTTCATATAAATCAAAATCTGGTTCTTTTTCATCCATCACTAATTTTTCTAATTTTGGATTATATCTCATAAGTAAATTATATCCAGATTTTACTAGAAGTTTTTCCTCCTCTATAGAGTTTTTAAGTCCTCCTTTTATACCATGTTCTATACATGGACTATAAGCAATTATAACTGATGGACCATTATGTTCATGTGCTTCTTTAAATGCTTTTAATGTCTGCATCATATTAGCTTTTAAACTAACGCTTGCTACATAAACATTTGGTATTGACATAATTATTCTAAATAAATCCTTTTTATTTTGTTTTTTACCAAATCTTGAAAACTCATGAGAAGTTCCTTCTTTAGATGCTTTACTACTTTGACCTCCGGTATTTGAATACACTTCACTATCAAGTATTAATATTTTTACATTCTTATTACTGTGTAAAACATGGTCAAGTCCACCATAACCAATATCATATGCCCAACCATCTCCTCCAACAATCCATACATCTCTTGCTGGGATATATTCTATTAGTTCTTCTATTTCTTTTGGTAGTTTTTCCTCTTTGTTTTTAAACTCTTCATATATTTCATTTGTAATATCAAAATCATTTATATTTAAAATCCATTTTTTAAATGTATCTTTCATTTCTTTTGATACTTCATCTTTATATTTATACATAAGTTCTAATATTTTTTCTCTTTTTTCTTCATATGATGAATAAATGCCTAAACCAAATTCTGCGTTATCTTCAAAAAGTGAATTTATCCATGGAACTTTATATGGAGTTACTGGCATACTTGCTCCATAAATCGAACTGCATCCAGTAGCATTAGCTATTACAATATTATCTTTATAAAGCTGTGTAAGTATCTTTAAGTATGATGTCTCACCACAACCTGCGCAGGCTCCAGGAAACTCAAAACCTGGTTCTTTAAACCCACAACCTTTTATAGTATATTTATTAAAATCTGTTTCATTTTTGGCTTCTTCAAATAATTTTTCACTTATTTTATTAAGTCTTTTATTTTCTATGTCAAAATAAATTGCTTTTTCCCCATTTTTTCCAGGACAAATTTCTTCACATAACTTACAACCAGTACAATTTTCTTCATTAACTGATAAATAATAATATTTACCGACTTCTCCAAAACTATCTAATGCTTCTGCCTCAGTTATACCATAATAACTAAGTTCTTCCTCTTTTAGAGAAAAAGGTCTTATTACTGCGTGTGGACAAACTAAAGCACACATATTACATTCTATACATTTATCTTTTTTCCATTTTGGTACAAGTGAAGATATTTTTCTTTTATCACTCTTACTTGTCCCACCATCAAAAGTCCCATCTGCATGTTCTAAAAAATCACTTACCTTTAACTCTTCTCCTCTTCTTTTTAACATACAATCTGTTATGTTTGAACAAGGAGTTTCCTCTTCCTCACTAAAAGTAAACATTGATTTATCAAAAAGTCTTATGTAACTTGTTGCCTCATCTATTGCATTTATATTATTTTCTACTATTTTTTCATCTTTGTTACTATATGTTTTTCTAATTAAATCTTTAAAATAATCAAAATCTTCATGTGTACATCCTACCATTTTTAATAAATAACTTATTAAAATAATATTAATTTTTCCGTTTAATTCATATTTATTTGCTAGTTTATCAGCTTTTGTTACAAAAAACTTTATTTCTTTATTTTGAATTTCTTCTTTTACTTTATTAGGAAGTATTCTATTTATTTCACTATCTAATTTATTTGAATTAAGAATTAATATACCACGTTTTTTAATTCCTTTTAAACAATCAAAAAGATTTAAATAACTTTCTTTACTAACTATAACTATATTAGGCTCCTCTACATAATAAGGTGCTTTTATTACTTCATTATTAATTCTTAAGTGAGAACTAGTTACTCCCCCACTTTTCTTAGAATCATATTCAAAATACCCTTGAACATAATTTTCTTTACTGTTTCCTATTACTTTTAATGCTGTTTTGCATCCACTTACCATTCCATCAGAGCCAAAACCAAATACTTTTATTTCTTTAAATTTATTTTTTAATTTGTATTTAGGTATTTTAAGACTTAGATTTGTTACATCATCTTCTATACCTATTGTAAAATTATTTATTACTTTATGTTTATCTAAATTATCAAATACAGCCTTTATCTGCGCAGGTGTTGTATTTTTACTAGAAAGTCCATATCTTCCACCTATTACCATTATATCCTCGCTTGCAAGAGCTGCTTTTACGTCTAAGTAAAGTGGTTCTCCAAGACTTCCAGCTTCTTTTGTTCTATCCAACACAGCTATTTTTGAAACACTCTTTGGCAAAACATTTAAAAAATATTTTGTACTAAATGGCCTATATAAATGAACTTCAATTAATCCAACTTCTTCGCCATTTTTATTTAAATCATCTACTACTTCCTTTATTGTTTTATTTACACTTCCCATAGCTACAATAACACGTTCTGCGTTTATGCTTCCATAATAATTAAAAGGTTTATAATCTGTACCAGCAATGTTATTTACCTCTTCCATCTTTTTCATTACAACATCTGGTAACTCATTATAATATTTATTTCTAGCCTCAGTCATTTGAAAATAAATGTCTTCCGTTTGACTGGTTCCTCTAGTTATGTTTTTTCTTATGTTAATAGCTCTTCCCTTAAACTTTTTAATATCTTCTTTAGATACTAAACTTTTAATTTTATCTTCTTCTAAAGTTTCTACAACATTTAACTCATGACTTGTCCTAAATCCATCAAAGAAATGTATGAATGGTAAACTACCACTTAATGCACTTAAATGTGCAACTAGTGATAAATAATATGCATCTTCTACACTACTACTTGCTAGTAAAGCAAATCCCGTACTTCTTGTTGCATAAATATCTTGATGGTCTCCAAAAATAGAAAGCGCATGAGTTGATAGTGAACGTGCGGCCACATGTATTACTGCCGGTAAAAGTTCTCCAGCTATTTTATACATATTAGGTATCATCAAAAGAAGCCCTTGAGATGATGTAAAAGTAGTAGTTAGACTTCCAGCTTGAAGTGAACCATGAATAAAACCAGCAACACCTGCCTCACTTTGCATTTCAACCACACTTACTTTTTCTCCTAGTATGTTTCTTTTACCCTCACTACTCCATTTATCAGTTAAAGTTGCCATTGGACTTGATGGAGTTATAGGATATATTCCACAAACTTCAGTAAAAAGATAAGCATTTCTTGCACATGCTTCATTACCATCCATTATTTCTTTCATCGTATCACCCTATTTTAAATTATATAATATTTTTTAAATTTTAACAATTTACAAAAAATATCCTAGAACAATTTACTAGGATATACTTTATCTTCTATTAGTTTACTTATTTTTTCTTTTACACTTTCTAATTCTTCTTTATAAGTAATTCCAAACCAATCACTATTTGTAGTAATTATTTTTATTTTAACTTTGTTTTCATTACTCATTTTAGTAACTACATCTGGTAAAAAATATTCTTTATCTTTATCATCTTTAAATTTGTTAAAGAACTCTATTATATCTTTTTCCATAAAATCAAATATACTAGGGTTTAACCCATACATTCCCATTGAAACTATTGTATTATCATTTACTTTAATTTCTTTATCAGTGTTAATAACTTTAGCGTTATAAACATCTTTATTTTTTTCTATAACACATTCATCAATTGAAGTTACTTCACTTTCCTTAATATTACAAACTCCTCTTTTTACACTTCCATAATTTGAAATCGTCTTATTTAAAGGATAACCAACTATATAAAAATCGTTACTATCCTTGTCTAGTTCTTTACTTAAATTCATAAAAGATGTTCTTCCATAAAAATCATCGGCATTTATTACTGCGAATTTTTCTTTTATAACATCTTTCGCAGAATATACACAATGTCCTGTTCCAAGAGGTTTTATTCTATTTTTAGGAATACTTACATATTTAGTAATATTATCATTTTCTTGAAAAACATAATAAACTTCTGCATCTTTTATTTTATCTCCAATTTTTTCTTTTAAAGATTCAATGCTCATTTTTGCAAAGGAAGCCATTTCCCAATCTCCTTTGCAGCCGCATACATGATACAAAAAGTTTTTTAATATTTGATTGCCGGCAACAGAATGTTCCACTTCAGGATGAAATTGCAACGCAAATATTTTTTTCTCAGAATGCTCCATAGCTGCAACAGGGCAATGAGATGTGGTAGCTGTAGCAGTAAATCCTGCCGGTAAAGCAGAAATGTAATCCGTATGACTCATCCATGCAATACTTGTTTTGTCAATATCTTGAAATAACACAGAATCACAGTGATAAGTCACTTCTGTATTGCCGTATTCTTTTACTTCACTATTATCCACTGTACCACCCAACGTAGCCGCAATTAGTTGTGCTCCGTAGCAAATACCTAAAACAGGAATGCCGAGATGAAATAAATTTGTATCACATTTTGGGGCACTTTCAGTATAAACACTGTTTGGACCACCGGAAAAAATGATTCCTTTATATCCGTTTTTTTGAATTTCCTCGGCGGAAATATTGTAAGGTTTGATTTCACAGAATACGTTGCAATCACGTACTCTGCGAGCAATCAGCTGGCTATATTGACCACCAAAATCCAAAATTAGTACCGCTTCATTTTTTATCATATACGTTCCACCTATCTTATCTATTCCACTGTAACAGATTTTGCAAGATTGCGAGGTTTGTCAATGTCGCATCCTCTTTTATCCGCTACATAATAAGCAAATAACTGTAATGGCAAAACAGCCAAAGAAGGAGCCATCATGCTATTGATATTAGGAATATAAAACACTTCGTCTGTTTCGCTCTCAATGATAGTTTTATCTTCCGTAGTCAAAGACAGCACTGTAGCGCCGCGCGCTTTTACCTCTTTGATATTGCTCATCATTTTATCAAACAATGCTTCATATGTTGCCAACGACACAACCAA
>USDC01000005.1 GCA_900553435.1 uncultured Mycoplasmatota bacterium | reverse complement strand
CATTTTGTTAAAACCATTGATATTACTTGTTTTTTCAGCAATCGACACTGTATTGACTTTTAACGGTATCAGACGGTAAACTACGGCGATAAGTAAACCCATAAGGGAAGTTTTAAGGGAAAACAACTTATTATAAAATTCAATAAGGCCAAGCGAAACTGTGTGATGTGATGCGCCCCTGCGTTGGTATTAAAAACCTTCGCAGGGGCTTTTAATATTGTGCTATAATTATGATAATTGGAGGATTGTAATAATATGCAAGGAATAACTAAAAAACAAAAAAGAAGGCTATTATTTTTAACTATAATTACTATACCATTATTAGTACTTTTTTTAAGTAATCTATTTAGTTATTGGACACAAATATATAAAAACGTTAAAGATAAAGAACAATTACAAACAGAAATGAATGAAAAATTAGATGAAGAAGAAGATTTAAAGATGCAAATTACAAAACTTCAAGACCCAGAATATATAGCAAAATATGCTCGTGAAAAATATTTGATGAGCAAAAATGACGAAATAATTATTAGAATTGATGACTGAGTTATCGTAAAAAGATAACTTTTTTCTTGATAATTATATACATTTTTACTTAATTTTGTTAAAATTTAAAAGGGTGTGCTTTAATGGAAAATGTTTATAAATTTATATTAAACGAATCACATATTAAAGAGGGAGATACTGTTGTATTAGGAGTTTCTGGAGGACCTGATTCAATGGTTTTACTTTATATTTTTAATGATTTAAAAAAGAAAATGAAGATTAATCTTGTTTGTGCACATGTTAATCATAAAGTAAGAAAAGAAAGCGACGAAGAACAAATGTTCATTGAAAAATATTGCAATGAAAATAACATAATATTTGAGTGTTTTGTAATTAATAATTATAGTGATGATAATTTTCATAATGAAGCTAGAAGTATAAGATATAACTTTTTTGAAAACTTGATAAAAAAGTATAATGCTAAATTTTTAACAACTGCACACCATGGAGATGATTTAATTGAAACAATATTGATGAGGATAGTTAGAGGTTCTACGTTACAAGGATATAGTGGATTTTCAAAAGTAGTAAATAAAGGCAGTTATAAAATAATTAGACCTTTAATTGAAGTAACTAAAGAACAAATTATTAAGTTTGCAAAAGAAAAAAACATTGAGTTTAGAATAGATAAATCCAATTTTAAAGATATTTATACAAGAAATAGATACAGAAGTAATGTTTTGCCTTTTTTAAAAAGCGAAGATGAAAATGTTCATTTAAAATTTTTAAAGTTTAGCGAAACTCTTCAAGAATATAATGAATTTATTTCTAAAGAATTAAATAAGGTAATGAAAAAAATAATAAAAAATAATACAATAGACATTGATGAATTAAAAAAAGTAGAAAGTTTAATTCAAACAAATGTAATATATAATTTTTTAGAGAGTGTTTATGGAGATGATTTGCTTATAATAACAGATACTCACGTTAATTTAATATTTAAACTAATGGACTCTAAAAAAGCTAATACATTTGTACATTTACCTAATAATTTAATATGTAGAAAAACTTATAATTTCCTATCAATAGAAAAAATGGAAGAAAGTAAAAATTCGTATGAAATAGAAATAGAAGATATTGTAAAATTACCTAATGATATGAATATTGAACTCGTAAAAAATTGTGATTGGACAAATAACAATTGTACAAGATTATCTAGTAAAGAAGTTAAATTACCGCTTTATGTAAGAAATAGGCAAGACGGAGATAAGATAAAAATAAAAGGCATGGATGGAAGTAAAAAAGTTAATAATATATTTACTAATGAAAAAATCAGTAAAAAAGAAAGAGACATTTGGCCAATAGTATGTGATAATGAAGATAACATAGTTTGGCTTCCTGGGTTAAGAAAATCCGTATTTGACAAAGATAAAAATGAAGAGTATGATATAGTACTACGTTATTATTAAGGAGGAAAAATGAAAAATAAAGAAGCTAGAAAGACGTTAATACCGTATTTTATATTATTTGTAATTATAATGTGTATATTGTATGCATTTAACACTTTGAATGTTAAAGTAAACGAAATAACTTATAATGATTTTAATAAAAACTTAAGTCAAGAACATATTACTGAACTTGAAATAACTCCAAAAAATAGTGCTGGAGTCTACCAATTAGTTGGTAAATTAGAAGGATATAAAGATAATGAAACTTTTAAGTTAATTGTTCCTCTTACTGATTCAGTAATTGATGAAATTTTAACAACTGCAGAGGAACAAAATTTAAAAGTTGATATAAAAGCCAATCCAGAATCTAATTCTGTTTTAACATTTATATTAAGTTTACTTCCAGTATTGATTTTAGTTGGAGCTACTATATTTATTTTTGTAAAACTTAGTGGAGGAAATAAGCAATCTTTTGATTTTGGAAAAAGCAAAGCTAAACTAAGTCAAGAAGGTAATAAAGTAACGTTTAAAGATGTTGCCGGTTTAAAAGAAGAAAAAGAAGAAGTAGCAGAGTTAATAGACTTTTTGAAAAACCCTAAAAAATTTCAAAGATTAGGTGCAAGAATACCTAAAGGAGTATTACTTGTAGGACCTCCAGGAACAGGTAAAACATTACTTGCAAAAGCAGTTGCTGGTGAGGCAAAAGTACCATTTTATTACATTAGTGGTTCTGATTTTGTGGAATTATTTGTTGGTGTTGGTGCTAGTCGTGTTAGAGATATGTTTAAACAAGCGAAACAAACTGCTCCATGTTTAATATTTATTGATGAAATAGATGCTGTTGGTAGACAAAGAGGAGCTGGATTAGGTGGCGGACATGATGAACGTGAACAAACATTAAATCAACTTTTAACTGAAATGGATGGTTTCGGTGCAAATGAGGGAATAATAATAATCGCAGCTACTAACAGACCAGACGTTCTTGATCCTGCTTTATTAAGACCAGGAAGATTTGATAGACAAGTTACAGTTAATTTTCCAGATATGAATGGAAGAAAAGAAATTTTAGAAGTACATGCTAGAAACAAAAAATTCGTTAAAGGTTTAACTTTAGAATATATAGCTCAAAGAACAGTCGGATTTAGTGGGGCTGATTTAGAAAATTTATTAAACGAAGCTGCACTTCTTGCAGTAAGAAAAAATAGTGATGCTATTTCACTAGAAGATTTAGATGAGGCATATGATAGAGTTATAATGGGACCTGCTAAAAAAAGTAAAAAGTATTCTGAAAAAGAGAAAAAACTTGTTGCTTATCATGAAGCAGGGCACGCTGTTGTTGGTATAAAATTAGAAGATGCTAACGAAGTACAAAAAATAACAATAGTTCCACGTGGTGCTGCAGGAGGCTATAATTTAATGCTTCCAAAAGAAGAAAAGTTTTTCTCAACAAAAACAGAACTTGAACAAACTATCTGTGGACTTCTTGGTGGACGTGTTGCAGAAGAAATTGTTTTAAAAGTACAATCAAGTGGAGCACAAAATGATTTTGAAAGAGCAACTAAAATAGCAAGAAGTATGGTAACAGAATATGGAATGAGTGATTTAGGTCCAATTCAGTTTGAGCATCAAGAATCTAGTGTGTTTTTGGGAAGAGACTATAATAAAAGTAGAAATTTCTCTAGCCAAGTTGCATTTGAAATAGACCAAGAAATGAGAAAAATCATAGAAACTAGTTATGAAAAAACTAAAAAAATAATTTCATCAAATAGAAAGCTTTTAGATTTAATAGCAAACACTTTACTTGAAAAAGAAACTTTAACTAAGGAAGAAATTGATTCTTTAGTTAAAACTGGAAAACTACCTGAAATTGATTCTGTTGAAGAGCAAGAATAAAAACTTGCTTTTTTCTTTTTTACTTGTTTTAAAATAATATTAAATGTGTTAAAATTAAATATAGTGAACTAGAAAAGTGAGGTAGTGACATGGGAAAAGTAATATCTTTAGTTAACCAAAAAGGTGGTGTAGGAAAAACAACAACTAGTATAAATCTAAGTTCGTCTTTAGGTTATCTAGGGAAAAAAGTACTTTTAATTGATTTAGATCCTCAGGGAAATTCTAGCACTGGTTTAGGAGTTAATAGAAGTAATGTAGAATTAGGTATTTACGATGTTATAATGGGGAATGCAGATATAAAAGATACAATTATTAAAACGAAATTTAAAAATTTAAGTGTAATACCTGCGATGATAAATTTAGCTGGAACAGACATTGAATTAGTTCAAAGAGGCTCAAAAGATCAAGAATTTAAAATGGGCGAACAACTAAAAAATGCTTTGGATAAAATAAGAGATAAATATGATTTTATTATAATAGATTGTCTTCCATCTTTAGGGTTACTTACCACAAATGCACTTGCCGCATCTGATTCAGTTTTAATACCAGTTCAATGTGAATTTTTTGCATTAGAGGGAGTAACACAACTTCTTAATACAATAATTATGACTCAAACAAGTTTAAACCCAAAGTTAGATATTGAGGGAGTTTTACTTACCATGCTTGACGGAAGAACTTTAATAGGATTAGAAGTTGTAGAAGATGTTAGGAAGTTTTTTAAAGAAAAAGTTTTTAATACAATAATACCTAGAGTAATAAAATTAGCAGAAGCTCCATCTCACGGTAAACCAATATTAGAATACGCACCAGAAAGCAAAGGAGCAGAAGCATATATTAATCTTGCAAAGGAAGTGATTGAAAGAAATGGACAATAAGCGTAAAGCTTTAGGACTTGGTTTAGAACAACTTTTTAACAATAAACCTTTAGATATGGATGAAGTTGAAAAAGAAATTATTGAAAATACTGATAAAAAAGATATAATAGAGATTAATCTTTCTGAATTAAAAAGAAATCCATATCAACCTAGAAAAAAGTTTGATGAAAGTAAGTTGGAAGAGTTAGCTCTTTCTATTAAAGAACATGGCGTATTTCAGCCAATAATAGTAAAAAAATCAATTAAAGGTTATTATATAATAGCCGGAGAAAGAAGAGCAAAAGCAAGTAAGATGGCTGGAAAATCAACAATACCTGCAATAATAAGAGATTTTACAGATTCAGAAATGATGGAGATAGCATTACTTGAAAATATTCAAAGAGAAGATTTAAGTGCTATAGAAGAAGCAGAGGCATATAAAAATATAATAGATGCTTTAGGTTTAACTCAAGAAGAACTAGCAAAAAAAATTGGTAAAAGTAGAAGTTATATTACAAATATGTTAGGACTTTTAAGACTTCCTAAAGAAACTCAAACAAAAGTTTTAAATAAAGAAATTTCTATGGGTCATGCTAGAGCATTAAGTAAATTAGATGATGAAGAAAAAATAAGAAAATTTACAAAAAAAATAGTAGACGAGGGTATAACAGTTAGAAAACTAGAAGAATTGATAAGTAATTCAGATATTAAAAAAGTCATTCCTATAAAGAAGACAAAGGTAAGAAAATACGAAAATATAGAAAACGTTATGCGTGAAAAAATAGGAACAATGGTAAAAATTACTACAAAAAAAATTGAAATACCTTATGATAGTGAAAAAGATCTTGAAAGAATATTAGAAATATTAAATATAAAAATAGATAGTGAGTGATAGAATTTTTATTAAGTGAATCTTTTTTTGAAAAATTTATCGCAATAATAATTTATATAATAATTGGAGTAATTATATACTATATTATAAAGTTTTTTATGTCTAAAGCTTTAAATATAAAATTTAAGAATAAAAGAGTAAGTATGAAAAGACAAAAAACTATAAATGGACTAATGGTAAATATTTTTAAATATTTAATTGTGTTTATAGTAGGTATTTTAATATTAAAAGAATTTGGAATAAATACAACTTCATTACTTGCAAGTTTAGGTGTTGTTGGTTTAGTTGTAGGGCTTGCACTCCAAGATACTATAAAAGACTTTGTATCAGGAGTATTTATTATAACTGATAAAGAATATGAAGTTGGAGACTTTGTTACAATTGATGGTTTTACTGGAGAAATAATTGATTTAGGTCTTAAAACAACTAGAATTCGTGCATATACAGGAGAAGTAAAAATAATAAATAATAGTAGTGTAGGAAGCGTTATTAACTATTCACAATATAATTCAAATTTAGTTTTAGATATAAATGTTTCTTATGAAGAAGATGCAGATAAAGTATTAAAAATTTTAAATAGTCTTATTCCAAAAATAACAAAAATGGATAGTGTAAAAAAACAAGTAGAAGTCTTAGGCATTGAGTCATTAGAAGAAGGAGCGGTTACTTACAGAATGTTTATTGAAACTAAGCCATATGATTATTTTGGGGTTAAAAGAGATATATTAAAAATGTTAAAAAAAGAGTTTGATAATAAAAACGTAAAAATACATTATCCACAAATAGAGGTGCATAATGCAAAAAGATTATAAACTTGGTAGTAAGGTTATAATGAAAAAACCTCATCCATGTAAAAGCAACTTATGGGAAATAACAAGGATAGGAATAGATATAAAATTAAAATGCATTAATTGTGGACGTTCTATTATGTTAGATAGATTAGAATTTGAAAAAAAATTAAAAAAAGTGGTGAGTGAGGATGATTAAAAAGAAGTTTAAACTTAGTCCAATTATGATGTTTATGCTTTTAACTGGAATAACAATAATATTATCAGGGATTTTATCCTTTTTTAATCTTCAAACAGAATACAATACTATTAATTCAGTTACAGGAGAATTTGATGATGCAGTTATAGAAGTTAAAAGTTTATTTAGTTTAGCTGGACTTAAATATATAGTTACAAATGCAGTAAGTGGTTTTGTTAATTTCGCACCACTTAGTATGTTGATAATAGTTTTAATTGGAATAGGAATACTGGAAAAGACAGGATTTACTAAAACCTTTTTTACTTTAATTACTAGACATGCAAAGAAAAATACTTTAACTTTTTTATTAATTTTTATAAGTATGGCTTTTTCAATTGTTGGTATTGGTTATGTAGTTATGTTACCAATAGGTGCCTTATTGTTTAAATATGGAAAGAGAAACCCAATGGGCGGAATTATTGCTTCATTTGCAGCAATGAGCTTTGGTTATGGAATTAACATATTTTTGAGTGTTACAGATAGTACATTATTACAACTTACATTAAATGGTGCAAGTATGTTAGATGAAAGTTATCAAATAAGTCAATTCTTCTCTATTGGTATAATGTCAGTTGCAACAATAATTATGTCTATTGTAATGACTTATATTACTGAAAAAGTTGTAATTCCAAAACTTCCTAAATATGAAGTTGAGGAAGAAGAAGTAAAAATTACTAATAAAGAACTTAGAGGACTTATAATGGGTATTGGAATGGGAATAATTTATATTTTAATAGTACTTTATATGATTATTCCAGGTTTACCATTATCTGGTGCATTACTTGATGATGGAGGAACTTATTATATAGATAAATTATTTGGCCCTGATTCATTATTTAGTGATGGTTTTGTATTTATAATAACTTTACTATTTTGTATAGTTGGCTTCTTTTATGGAGTTTTTGCTAAAACAATAAAATCAAATAAAGATGTTTCAGAATCGTTTGGATACTCTTTAGATGGAATAGGAAATATACTGGTATTAATATTTTTTGCTTCACTTTTTATAGGAGTATTTAAATATACTGAAATTGGTTCAGTTATAACAGCAATGCTTTCTAATTTAATAGTTAATTTAGAATTATCAGGTATACCTTTAATTTTATTACTATTCTTTATTGCAATGATAAGTAATATACTTATGCCAAGTCCAACATTAAAATGGGCTATATTAGGAGTTAGCGTTCCAATATTTATGAATGCTTCTTTATCTCCAGAATTCGCTCAAATTATATATAATGCAGGTATAAGTGTTACTAATGGTTTAACACCACTTCTAGCTTATTTTGTAATTTTTATAGCTTATATGGAAAAGTTCGGAAAAGAAGAAAATGTAACATTATTTGGTAGTATAAAATTACTAGTTCCATATTCATTAGCAGTTCTAGTAATATGGTTTATCTTAATTTTAGGTTGGTACATAACAGGAATACCACTTGGAGTAGGAGCTATGCCGGGGGTAGAATATGTCGCTTAAAGCTGGAATAATTGGTATGCCTAATGTTGGAAAAAGTACAATATTTAATAGTATAACTAATAATCAAATTTTAGCAGCTAATTATCCATTTGCTACTATTGATCCTAATATTGGTGTAGTAAGCGTTCCTGATAAGAGATTGTTCGTTCTAAAAAAAATGTATGAACCTTTAAAAACTATACCCACTACTGTTGAATTTATAGATATTGCCGGTTTAGTTAGTGGAGCATCTAAAGGTGAAGGATTAGGAAATAAATTTTTATCTCATATTAGAGAAGTAGATGCTATTATACAAGTTATTAGATGCTTTAAAGATGATGACATTATACATGTTGAGGGTAATGTGAACCCTAAAAGAGATATAGATATTATTAATTTAGAGCTTACATTAAGTGATTTAGAAATTGTGGAAAATAGAATAACAAAAATAGAAAAAAAAGCAAAAACAACAAATGATAAGGAAAGTTTATTTGAGTTAAGCACTTTAAAGAAAGCTAAAGAATATTTAGATAAAAATGAAGCATTAAGAAATGTCTCTTTTAGTAAAGAAGAACTGGAAGTTTTAAAAGTATTTAATTTTATAACATTAAAACCAATTATTTATTTAGCCAACATTAGTGAAGAAGATATTGTTGAAAATAATAATGAGTACATTAATGAAATTTCTACTTATGTTGGAAGTGAAAATTTGATTTTAATATGTGCAAAGTTAGAAAGTGAATTAATTAACCTAAATGAAGAAGAAAAATTAGAGTTTTTAAAAGAGTTAAATATTAACGAAACAGGTTTGGATAAACTAATAAAGAAAACATATGAAATACTTGGACTAAAAACTTTCTTTACTGTTGGAAAAGATGAATGTAGAGCTTGGACTTTTAAAGTTGGTATGAAAGCTCCAGAATGTGCTGGAATAATTCACACTGACTTTCAAAAAGGTTTTATAAAAGCGGAAGTAATGAGTTATGATGACTTAATTACTTATGGTAATGAACAAAAAGTAAAAGAAAATGGTAAATTAAGAATTGAGGGAAAAGATTATATTATGCAAGATGGAGATATATGTTATTTTAGATTTAATGTAACAAAATAGTAATTTAAACTTAGGAAAAACATATGTTTACATGAAAGATTAAATTTGTTATAATAACCAAAGAGCGAAAGCTCCTTGCTTCATTAGAAGCCATAGACCAAAAGGAGGTGTATTATGAGAAAATACGAAATAATGTTTATCGTAAGAGCTGACATAGAAGAAAATTTAATAAAAGAAACTGCAAAAAGTTTTGAAAAGTTACTTACTGATATGAAATCTAAAATACTAGAATCAAAAGATATGGGACAAAAGAAACTAGCTTATGAAATTAAAAAAGTAAGTAATGGACACTATTATTTATTAAATGTTCTTGCTCCTATGGAAGCTATTAACGAATTTGATAGAAAAGCATTATTAGATGAAAATGTTTTAAGACATTTAATAATAAAATTAGACGAGGAGTAAATAATGAATAAAGTTGTTTTAATTGGAAGATTAACTAAAGATCCAGAATTAAGAACTACTCCATCTGGTGTATCAGCAGTTAATTTTTCTATCGCAGTTAATAGAAATTTTAGAAATAAAGACGGAGTTATTGAAACTGACTTCTTTAATGTAACTGCTTGGAGAAAACAAGCAGAAAATATAAGTAAATATTGTACGAAAGGAACTCAAGTTTGTGTAGAAGGAAGACTTCAAAATAGAAGTTATGAAGCACAAGATGGAACTAAAAGATATGTAACAGATGTTATTTCTGATAATGTTGAATTTTTGAGTAGACCAAATAATAATTCATCAACAAATGATTTAAATAATGGTTATTATCCAGATGTTCCAACTGGTGATGTAAATAATTCTACTGAAACTACAATAACGGACGAAGATCCTTTTAAGGATTTTGGAAATGAAGTAGTTTTAACAGATGATGATTTACCTTTCTAGAAAGGAAAGAAAATGGCAGAAGGATATAGAAAAAAGAAAAAAATATGTCAAATGTGTGCTGGAAAATCAGTTGATTATAAAGATGTTCCAATCATTTTAAAATATGTTAATGATAAAGGGAAAATATTACCTAGAAGAATGACAGGAGCTTGCGCACAACACCAAAGACATATTGCAAAACAAATTAAATTAGCAAGATTTATGGCGTTAATACCATTTACAAAATAATGATGTTTAAACATCATTTTTTTTAAACATTTAAAATTATAATCATAAAATAATTTAGGTGATAATATTGAATTATGTTGATAATAATTTCTATGAATTAACTAAAATTTTAAAACAGATGAGTCTAAATGAAATATATGAAAGCATAAAGTATTCTTATTTAAATTTAGATAATAATGTAAAAGATTTATATGAAAATTATTTTGAAAAATTTAATTATTGGGGAAAATTAAAAGCAAAAAATAATGAATTTGAAGAAATATATGAAAAAGCTTTGTTTTTAAATAATCATATAAAAGATTTAGAGTGGCTTTATGAAAAATTAGAAGATTATAGAAGTAAATTGCTTTTATATGGAATTATTAATAATTGGTTTAATTATGACTTTAAAACACTTAATATAACTAAAGAAAATACCTATAAACATTATTTTGATTTAGATTTAGTAAAAGTAGATGAAGAAACAGTTTTTGTAGACTTAGGTGCTTATATTGGAGATACAGTAATAGACTTTATAAATTCTTATGGTGAAAAAAATTATAAAAAAATTTATTGTTATGAAATGACTGATTTAAGCTATTCTCTTTTAAAAAAGAATTTAGGAAAATATGATAGGACTGTTTGCAAGAAAAAAGCTGTAGGAGAGACAAAACATAAAGCATTTTTTAATGAAAATAGTGATATATCAGCAAATAAAATAGATATAGATGGAGAAAATGAAATAGAAATTACTTCGTTAGATTTAGACATAGAAGAAGAAATCACTTTAGTTAAAATGGACATTGAAGGCTCAGAAATGAATGCTTTAAAAGGTATGAAAAGGCATATAGAAAAAGAAAAACCAGATTTGTTAATATCTGTTTATCACAAAAATGAAGATTTAATTTCAATACCAAAACTTATTAACAAATATTATGATGGATATAAATTTTATTTAAGAAGTCATAGTGGTGATGTTTACCCTACAGAGATAGTATTGATTTGTATAGCAGAATAATTAGGTAAAATTATTCTGTTTTTATTATCTATATAATTTGGTTTTTAATTATATTTGTGTTATAATTTTTAGAGAACTCTTTTAAGGAGGAACAAATGAAAATAATATTTATTAAAGACGTAAAATCTCATGGAAAAAAGAATGAAATTAAGGATGTAAAAGATGGTTTTGCTAAGTTCTTAATTTCATCTAAACAGGCTGTTTTATATACAGATAAAAGCAAGGAAATATTAAATAAAGAACTTGATGAGAAAAAAGAAAACGAAGAAAACGATAAAAAGAAAGCTTTAGAAGAAAAAAATGAATTAGAAAAACTATCACTAGTTTTTAAAGTTAATTCTGGAAAAGAAGATAAAGTTTTTGGAAGTGTTTCTACAAAAGCAATTTCAAATGAATTAAATAATAAAGGATTTAATATTGATAAAAGAAAAATAAAACTTGAAGAAGAACTTACAACACTCGGGACACACTTTGTTAAAGTTTCTTTATTTAAAGGAGTAGAAGCAACAGTTAAAATAATTATTGAAAAAAAGTAGGTGTTAAATATGGCATTAAAAAAAGAACCTCATAATTTAGAAGCTGAAGTCGCAGTATTATGTTCTGCTTTTTTAAGCAAAGTTGCTTTAGATAAAGTTTGTGAAGACTTAAGTGACGAAATGTTTTATGATGCATCTAATAAAAAAATATTTGAAGTATTAAAGTCATTAAGACTTAAGGATATACCAGTAGATGCTACTACTGTTGCAAATGAGCTCGACAAAAATAAACAACTAAGCAGTGTAGGAGGACTTGAGTATTTAACAAAAATTATTGAGGCAGTACCAACCGCAGCAAATGTTGATTACTATATTAATATTTTATTTGAGAAATATGTTTTAAGAACACTTATTGAAAAAGGTACTGCAATAGTAACAGAATGTTATGATGAATCTAAAGATTTAAGTGAAATAGTTGAAGATGCTGAAAGAAGTATTTTAAGTGTTAATAAAAACCAAATAGGAAAAGAAATAAGGCCTATTCAGGATGTTATAGTTGAAGCACAAAGTCAGTTAGAAATTCTGGCTAAAAATGGTGCAGAAATCACCGGTATACCTTCGGGATATTATGATTTAGATAATAAGACAACTGGTTTTCATGAAAATGAACTTATTATTTTAGCTGGAAGACCTGGTATGGGGAAAAGTGCTTTTGCACTTAATGTTTCAACTAATATAGCTGTTAACTCTAAAAAATCTGTTGCGTTTTTTTCACTTGAAATGGGTGCTGAACAAATTGTAACTCGTATGTTTTCTATGATTGGTTCTATTGATTCTAGAAAACTTAGAACTGGAAGATTAGAACACAATGACTGGAAAAGGTTAAATGAGGCAATGAGTCAACTGGCTGATACAAATTTCTTTATTGATGACACAGCTGGAATAACTGTAGGAGAAATTAGAAGTAAATGTAGAAGACTTAAGAATTCTCCAAAAGGATTAGACTTAATTGTTATAGACTATCTTCAATTAGTAAGTAGTTCTAGTAAATATTCTGGAAACAGAGTACAAGAAGTAAGTGAAGTTTCAAGAGATTTAAAAAAACTTGCAATGGAATTAAAAGTTCCAGTTATTGCTTTAGCTCAATTATCAAGGTCAGTTGAAGCAAGGGAAAACAAAAGGCCAATTATGAGTGACTTAAAAGAAAGTGGTTCTATAGAACAAGATGCAGATATTGTAATGTTTTTATATAATGATGATTATTATAATTTAAAAGCAAAAGAAAAACCAAATGCATCCGCTACTGAATTAATTATTTCAAAACATAGAAGTGGTTCAACTGGTACAATTGATTTGATTTTTGAGAAAAATATTAGTGCATTTAAAAATTGTTTGAGGAGTGAAGAATAGTGAGTAAAAAACTATTAAATATAACTATACTTGTAAGTATATTGTTCTTTATTACAACAGGTTTTAGTTTTTTTGGAAATAGAACCGAGAAAGAACCTCAAAGTTTATATCAAGTATATTTAGATGGAGAAGTAATAGGTGTAATAAAGTCAAAAGATGATTTACTTAACCTTATTGATAGAGAACAAAAATATTTAAAGAACAAATATGATGTAGATAAAGTCTATCCACCTGAAGGATTAGAAATTAGAAGGATAGTTACATATAGTGGTAAAGTTGATTCAATAAGTAGTATCTATGACAAGATTAAAGATAGTAAATCTTTTACTTTAAAAGGGTATACAATTACAATAAAAGATGAAGATGGTAAAAAAAGAAAAATTAATGTTTTAAATAAAGAAGACTTTGATAAAGCGGTAACTAACACTATTGAGGCGTTTGTACCATCTGATACTTATGAGGATTATTTAAATAGTACACAAGAAGAAGTAACTGAAACTGGAACAACTCTTGAAAATGTTGAAATAAAAGAAGACGTAACTTATAAAGAAAATTATATTTCAACTGAAGAACAAATTTTTACTGATTATCAAGAATTAAGTAGATATTTATTGTTTGGAACTTTAGATAAGCAAAAGGAATACACGGTAAAAAATGGAGATACTCTTCCAGATATAGCAAATTCAAATAATTTAAGTATAGAAGAACTTTTAATTGCAAATCCAGAAATTAAAAGTGAAAACACACTTGTTTTTCCAGGACAAAAATTAAATATTGGTTTGATTGACCCAATGTTAAGTATTGTTGTTACAAGCCAAGTAATTGAGGAGCAAGTAGTAAGATTTAAAACTGAAGAAACATATGATAAAAATGTTCCTATGGGAACTGATTACGTTGAACAAGAGGGTGAAAACGGCTTAAATAAAGTTACAATAAAAAAAGAAGAAGTAAATGGTGAAACAACATATTTACTTATCACTGATACAGAACAAATTTCTCCAGTTATTAATAAAGTTGTAAGAAAAGGAAGCAAAAAGACAGATGTTGCAACAGGAGATTGGGCATGGCCAACAATATCACCATATGTAATAACTTCACCATTTGGATGGCGTTGGGGAAGAATGCACGAAGGTATTGATATTTCTGGATGTGGACACGGTTCTCCTATATATGCATCAAACAATGGTAGAGTATATGAATTAGGTTATAATTCTGGTGCTAGTGGTACTTACATATTAATTAACCATAATAATGGATATTTCACTTCATATCTACATCTAGCTGATATTTATGTAAAAGAAGGTCAAGTTGTTCAAAAAGGACAAATAATAGGTAGTATGGGTAATACTGGTAGAAGTACAGGAACCCACTTGCACTTTGGCTTAACTAAAGGATATACATGGACAGGTCAAGAATTAAATCCATTAATTTTATTTAAGTAGTATGAAAATAACAATTTTAGGAAGTGGTTCTAAAGGAAATTCAGTATTAGTAGAAATTAAAGACAAAAAGATTTTACTTGATGCTGGATTTTCTTATAAAGAACTTAAAAACAGA
>USDC01000004.1 GCA_900553435.1 uncultured Mycoplasmatota bacterium | reverse complement strand
GGAACATCATTTGTATTCTTTCCATTAAATTCTTTTATCATTTGATTAATTAAATTTCCAACATCTTTTGCTTCTGGAGGTATATAGACAATTGTTCCAGTTTTAGGGTCTTTTACAACATTTTGATCAACTCTAAAATCATTTTTATAAGTTAAATGCTTACCTGAAACTAAATTATGAGTTTTTAAAATCAGTTCTTCCGTTATAGTGTTATTTTTTTCAGCTTCTTTATTTAAATATATTAGAGCATTAAAATAATTTCTAACTTCTAATACATTTCTTTCATGAGATTCTTTATTATTTTCTATAACTTCTTTTACATCATTTAATTTTAAATCATTACCTTCTATTTTCGTAGAGTAATGAACTCTTTTTACCATTGTTTCTTTTTTTATTTCTTCTTCTATGGATACAGGTAATTCAAGTAAATCAATAACTTCTTTGGCTCTATCTATTTTTAACAAGCCATTAACAAGTTTATTTGTATAGTTCCATTTTAAATTGAATTTTTCCATTTGTTTTTGCCTCCTTTCTTTTTTTAATAATGTAAGTGACGAATTTTATATGCAAGAGTACTAACATTTTTCATATCACTTATTAATAATATAACCAACTTTGATATTATAATAGTTTATTATCTAATTAACTTATTTAATTATATCACATGAAAATGTCTTTTATAAACACTAAATTAAACAAAAAGCGGAGTCTTGCGGCTCCTTCAGGGGGGCCTGCTCTCTTCAGTTAGAAGAGACCAAATTACGTTAAACCCTTTAAATATGAGCCTTTTCATATTGGCATAAACCGTCATTTACCGTGGTTTTTTAGTATTTTTGTACCTAAATTGTACCTAAAAAAGAAAAATCCAGATTAATTTCTGGATTTATTTCAAATAAATATAATTATATTATTTCTTTCTATTATACTATAATCAATAATTATAACATCATCAAATTTACTGCATATTTCTATATCATTTTTTAATTCTTGTATACTACTCTTCTGAATTATCAACAGTTTCTAAGTTGAAGTTGTAATAATTCTTTAATACATCAATAAATTCATTTGTATCATTCTTTTGACAAATACTTCTAACATAAATATTCATGCCATTAGCTTCAACCTTTGTATATGAATAATTATCAAGTAATTCATTTTTTTCATCAATTATTAATTCGTGAGAATACATTTTATAGTTTCTGATATCTTCAGGAATATCAATATATTTTTTTATTCCTTTATCAACAATGTAATCTTGAATTAGTGCTCTTACTAATTTTGCATTATCGTAGTAAACATTTTTATATAACCATTTAGACTTTCCAGTTTTGCCACCTGTAGATTCTTCTGGTAATTTTAAATTAATATCTTCTCTACTAATTTCTAACATCTCTTCTATTTTAGATATTAAATATTTTTTTCTTTCTAAAATTTGATTAATATTCCATGTTCTATTTCCTGAATCATAATATTCAATAATCTTTCTTGTAAATTCAAACGACGTGATTCCTGACTTATTGTTTCCTTCTTCGTCTTGACCTTTATATATTCTGATTTTTCTATCAAATCCACAATTAAGTGCTTCTTCATTCTTGATATCTTGAAGTAAGGCCATATTACCTAATCCATTTATTTCAGGTAATACTTCTTCGTCCTTAATATAATTCCATTCATCATTTTGCTTATAAGCTCTTGGTAAGATGTGATCCATATGTAATGTATTATCTAAGGAATAAAAGCTCTTGTCTGTTTTTTCTCGAATTTCATACTCTAAGGATAGCATTAATGGTTTCAAAAACTTTTCATTATAAACATCATTATCTAAAGCATCATATACTTTTGCATACATTCTTCTTGATATTATAGTTCTATTTAAATCTTCTTTTATCTCATCAATACTGTTTCCATTAACGATTGATTCAATTAATTTAAATGAAGTTTGTTTTATTTGGTTTAATGTACATCCTGCAGTTAATGATATATAGAAAAATCTTCTAATTTCTTTAAATAATTTATCCTTTTCTGGATAATTCACTTGGTATGCACTTGTTAATGCAGTCATAACATAGAACTTCCATGGTATATATCTTAAACTTAGTATTACTGGATTATTTGACTCATAGACTTTCTTTAATGATTCTGAGAAACTATGAAGTTCTGCTACCAATTCGTATACATCACTTCTTTGAATAATATCTCTTAATTCATCTACTACTTGTCTTTTAGGATTTGATTTCAATTTATAATATTCATAAAATACTACAAAGTCATCAATTTTAAATCCATATTGTTTAGATAAATCCTCAATATTCTTCCAGTTATTGTTAAATATTTGTTTTCCCGTTTCATCATCTTGCTCATATTTTCCTATTATATATGATTTTACTATATCAGATGGTGATAATTCTAATCCTCTATCATTTAATACTTGGAATAGTTTGATAGCAAATGATTGATTAGTACATTCTATTTTAATGATGTTTGTAGAATAGAATATATAATTTACAAATTCATCTAATTCAGTTTCATTTAATTCAGATAATTTTTTATAAAAGAATACTGCTGAATTAATATATTTATATTGTGGATCATCAAGTTTTAATTCTTTTTTAGTAGGTTCATCCATATCTGCAAATGATTCACAATTGATTATCAAATCATTAAATATGGAATCATATTTAGGATCAGTTTGTAATTGTAACCTATTCTTTCTTCCTTGAAATAAAATACAGTTTTGAATTTTATCTTTATCAGCGACAAATATTTCATCACTATTTTTATTGATTTCAGGGAAGTCCTTTACTAATACATTCATTAATATCATTAATGTTGTAATTCTTTGCTGTCCATCTATTAATTCAAAATATCCTTTTCCATCATTAACTA
This sequence comes from uncultured Mycoplasmatota bacterium, assembly GCA_900553435.1. Lineage (GTDB taxonomy): Bacteria > Bacillota_I > Bacilli_A > RF39 > UBA660 > UMGS1611. The sequence goes on along the minus strand of USDC01000004.1, from coordinate 11,941 downwards.
CTACTATTGAACCCAAGAAATAGCAATCATTATCAACAGTTTTATTCTGATATGCTTCATATAAATCATCCCATAATGCCTCTAATTGATCATTAGTCCAACTGTATTGTCTTTGATAATTAGGTATTTTATAAATACCATCGCAAGAAAATATTTCACTTATTGTTTGATTAATTGGTTTAAATGTATCTACTGCCATTATTTCACCTCAACTTTTACTTACTTGTAATACTAAAGAATTTATCAAAGAATTCTAATAGTTTATCAATTACTTTATTTTTCTTTTCTTGACGTTCATTATTAGGAGTGAACATATTCATTGGAGGTAATATATTAGATACCTCTACTCCGTTTGTTTCTACTCTACCTTTATCAAATGACCTTTGAATAAAATTATATGTTTCATCTTTATTTAGTCCTTCATCAGCTATTATCTTATCTAATTCCTCTTTTTTCTTACTATTCATGAATGATTCAAAATCAACATACACGTTTGAGTCTTGATCTAAAGAATCAATGAATGCCATAATTAAATCCTTTTTATTTCTTAAATCTGGACTTGCCATAATAGCTTTTTGAATACTTACTAATATTTCTTTGTCTTTCATATTAGAATCGTGATATTTTTTAACTAATGTTAAGATATAGTCTATATTAACTTCAATTGATTTAATTAACTCCATTTCAAATACTACATCTTCTGTAACATCAGTTTTCTCTTGTTTAGCCTTATTTCTGAATTCATTATAAAGTTCAATATAAATGCTATGATAATCTTGTTTATCTCTTTCATTTATTAATTCTTCATCTTTAAATTCATCAAACGAAGATAATATGTTAGTTACTTTTAATATTGCGCCATATAGTTTTATAAACTCTTTTTGTTCTGCTTCACTTTGCATTAATTCTCCAGGTGCAAATTTTGAAGTTAGTTTTTCAACTAACGATTTATATCCTTCAAATGTTTTTCCATTATCATCTTCATATCCATAGTAATAATCTTTATATGGTTTTAATAACACAATGCTGTGTGCATTCTCATCACCGAACTTAGCTAATGCTTCATTTAGTCTATCCTCTAAATTTCTAAATGAGACAATATTTCCATATGTCTTAACACTATTTAAGATTCTATTAGTTCTTGAGAACGCTTGAATTAATCCGTGCCATTTAAGGTTCTTATCAACCCATAATGTATTTAATGTCTTAGCATCAAATCCTGTTAAGAACATGTTTGCTACGATTAATATATCTATTTCTCTATTCTTCATCCTTAGCGATACATCTTTATAATAATTTTGGAATCTTTCTGATGAAGTATCGTAACTTGTTCCAAACATATTATTGTAATCTTTAATAGCACCCTCTAAGAATGTTCTATCATCAGTACTTAGTGCTTCAGTTGATTCAGAGTTTTCATCTATAACTCCATCTTCTCCATTTACTCCATATGAGTATATTAAAGCTACTTTTAAATTACTATTTTTTAGTGCTAATTGTTTCTTAAATTCAGCATAGTATTCTTTAGCCATTTTAATGCTTGATACTGCAAATAATGAGTTGAAACCATTAATACTCTTCTTGGACTTTATTTCTTCAGCATCTTGCCTTTTAGCTACTGCTGTAACATTATCTAAAGTTGAATAAACATAACTTTCAGATGTTTTAGTTTTTGTACTAAAATGATCTATTATATAATCAGTAATCATACTAACTCTGATTTGATTATCAAACAGTTTTTCTTCATCTATGTTATAAACTTTTTCATCTTTAACATCATCACGAAGATCTACTCTACCAACATATTCATATCTAAATGGTAATACATTCTTATCTGCTATAGCATTTACTATTGTATAAGTATGTAATCTTTCTCCAAAGATTTGTTCTGTTGTTTCTGATATACCTTTTATTGTTCTAGCATTCTCTGGGAATATTGGAGTTCCAGTAAATCCAAATAAATAGTATTTATTAAATTTCTTAATAATTGCTTTATGCATATCTCCAAATTGAGATCTATGACATTCGTCAAATATAAATACTACATGCTTATTAAATACATCACTATTCTCATTCTTTTTGATGAATTGAGATAACTTTTGTATTGTAGTTATTATTATCTTAGCATTAGGATCATTTAATTGCTCTTCTAATACCTTTGTTGATGTATTAGAATTAGCTGCACCCTCTTTAAATCTATCGTACTCTTTCATAGTTTGATAGTCTAAGTCTTTTCTATCAACTACAAATAATACTTTATCAATAAAATCTAATTTGCTAGCTAATTGTGAAGTTTTAAATGATGTTAATGTTTTACCTGATCCTGTTGTATGCCAAATGTATCCACCTGATCTAAGTGTTCCATAAAACTTGTTATTGTATGCAATTGTAATTCTATTTAAAATCTTCTCTGTTGCTACTATTTGATAAGGTCGCATTACTAATAAATCTTCTTCACTTGTAAATACGCAATACTTAGTTAATACATTTAATAATGTATGTTTAGTAAAGAATGTTTTAGCAAAATCAATTAGATCTGTAATACCATTATTCTTTTGATCAGCCCAATAAGAAGTAAATTCAAATGAGTTAGATTTCTTTTTCTTTTGATTATTAATATGAAACTCTCTTGTAGTATTTGAATAATACTTAGTTAATGTTCCATTTGATATAACAAATATTTGAACAAAATTATATAATCCTGATCCAGCCCAAAATGAATCTCTTTGATATCTTTCTATTTGGTTGAATGCTTCTCTTAAATCGATTCCTCTTTTCTTTAATTCAACATGAACTAAAGGAAGACCATTTACTAAAATTGTTACATCATATCTATTATCAAAATTACCATCATTATTAACATATTGATTTAATACTTGAAGACTATTATTGTGAATATTATTTTTATCTATTAAATAGATGTTTTTCTTTTCTCCTGAATCAAGAGTTATTTCTTGCTTATAATCTTCCTGAATCAATCTTGTTTTTTCAATTATGTAATCATTTTTATTAGCTATTACTTTAGTAAAGAAAGAATCCCATTCTCCATCAGTAAAAGTATAATTATTAAGTTTTTCTAATTGTCTTCTTAAATTCAGAATTAATTCATCTTCAGTGTTAATTGCTAACCTTTCATATCCTTGTTCTGTTAATGTTTTTATTAGTTCTTTTTCAAGAGCATCTTCACTTTGAAAAGATGTTGCTACTCTATTTAATACTGTATATTCAGCCAATACAGTAGAGTTATCATTTTCACTTATTAACCCTATATTACTCATTTACACTCATCTCCTCAAATTCAAATAATTTATTTCTATAATAATCGTATTGCTGTTTCCTTAATTCAATTTCTGCAGGTAATCCTATTGTTATATTTCTAATTAAAGAATCAAATTTATCTAATATATTAACAATCTTTGCTTGTTCTTCTACTGAAGGTATAGGTATATTAAGATTAGTTAACTTTTCTTGCGTTAAATGTGGAATAGTCGATCCTGTTTTTACACTTTCTACAAAATCTTTAAATATTTTAGAATTGAAATAATGATATATATATCTAGGTAAAACTTTTTCATTATTAATTTTGATTCTGAAAACTCCACTATTGAGAGTAGTCAATTTATCTGGTTCATCATCTAAATACGCAATTTTTCCTAATGTACCATCTTTTGTTATTAATATATCATTTTTATGAATTTGAATATTTTCATCAGTATTTGGTACTTCACTTCTTAATATTATACCTCTACCATTCGAAGTTAAGCTTACATCATCAAAATCAACTTTTCCATCATCAGTAAAATCAGTTCCAGTAACCAAATAATAATCTCCTGAATTTAAATATTCTGCAGTAGTTAGTCGTTGCCAACCAACTCTTGCTTTTACAAGAGCTATATCAGTTATATGTTTTGTTTCTCCATTCATATGACTTTCAAAAATTTTTCCACTCCAAAACTCGTATTGACTTTCCCTCGCTTCTAGCTCCGCTTCTAGCTCCGCTTCTAGCTCGCCAAATTTATCTAATATTTTTACAATTTCATTTTGAATTTCTAAAGGAGGACATGGTATTTTTAAAGCATTAATTTCTTTTAGAGAAATACTTGGAATACCAGCTCCAACTTGTGAAGATAATAAAAATTTTTGCTTTTCCTTTAAGAAATGATAAATATATTTATAATTGAGTTCTTGATTGCAAGAATTTACCACATAACAATGCGCACCTGCCCAAAATTTTGATGTAATATAATTTACATACCCTGCAGAAGCACCGCCTTGACTAATAGTTATTTTATTTTCATCAAAATTATAGTCATCCCAATACCCAGATGGAGAAATTCCACCATTAATAACAGGATATGTTCCAATTTCACTTAGTAATTCCTTATTTAATTGTTTGCCTTTTTCTATCTTACAAACTGTATCAAGTTTCTTATAAGTAACACCATTAGGACACATGTTTTTTATTAAATCACCTATTTTAGTCATAATAATCGACCTCAAGTTCTTTAATTATTTTTTCGAGTTCTTCTCTAATTTTTTGTTGTCTAGGTACTACTTCTAAAAGTTTTGAGTTCACCTCTTTAATATCTATGTTAGATTTTTCTTCATTTGATTTTATATATGAATTTATAGATAAATTATAATCATTTTCAGTTACTTCATCATAAGTAGCTAAATATGTTTTTTTATCAATGGTGCTTCTATCTTTAATTAATGAAATAATATTATCTATATTAACATCAGATAATTTATTGTTATTTGTAGCATTCTTCATTTTGTTAGTATTTGGAATACATTCATCAGTTGCATCAATAAATAAAATATTATTATCTGACTTATTTTTCTTTAATACTATTATACATGTTGCAATAGATGTTCCAAAAAACAATCCTGAAGGTAACTGTATAACTGTATCAACAAAATTATTATCAACCATGTATTTTCTTATTTTTTGTTCTACACCTGTTCTATAAAGAACTCCAGGAAATTCAACTATAGCAGCAGTTCCTTTAGGTGAAAGCCAAGATAACATGTGCATAGTAAAAGCTAAATCAGCAGCATTTTTTGGTGCTAAAACACCCGCTGGAGCAAATCTTTCATCATTAATCAATATTGGATTATCCTTACCAACCCACTTAATTCCATAAGGTGGATTAGAAACAATAGCATCGAAAGGCTCATCATTCCAATGAATAGGATGTAATAATGTATCTCCTCTTTCTATACTAAAGTTATTATAATTTATATTATGTAAAAACATATTAATTCTAGCCAAATTATAAGTGGTAAGATTTATCTCTTGTCCAAAGAATCCTTCCCTTACATTTTCTTTACCTAATATTTTAGCAAATTTTAGTAAAAGTCCTCCAGAACCACAAGCAGGATCATATACTTTATTAACTGATGTTTTGTCCATTATAACTATTCTAGCAAGTAATTCTCCAACTTCTTGTGGTGTAAAAAATTCTCCTCCAGATTTTCCTGCAGATGATGCGTACATAGTCATCAAGAATTCATAAGCATCTCCAAATAAGTCTATATTATTATCTTCGTAATCGCCAAAATTTAAATCTCCAATAGCATTTAATAATTTAACAAGTTTTTCATTTCTTTCATCTACTGTATTACCTAATTTGTTATCAATAGTAAAATCATCAAATAAACCTTTTACATCATTTTCAGATGCAGTTCCTCTAGCTGATGCTTCTATATTATTAAATACATTTGATATAACTACATTTAAATTTTCATTCTTATCTGCACCTTTTTTAATATTGCAAAATAATTCACTTGGCAATATAAAAAATCCTTTTTCTTCAAGTATTTGTGTTTTACCTAATAAGGCTTCTTCATCAGAAATATCTCTGTATTTAAAATCTTTTATTCCTGCTTTTCTTTGATTTTCATTAACATAGTTTTCTATATTTTCAGATATAAATCTATAAAACAATAATCCTAACACATATTGTTTAAAATCCCATCCATCTACTGATCCTCTTAATTCATTTGCTATTTTCCATATTGTTTTATGTAATTTTTCTCTTTCTCTTTCTTTTTTATTATTCATCATTCTACCTCCATTAATTCCATTTTAAGAAAAACACTATGCCTGCAATTATTAAACCAACAATAATAGGTATAATAATATTTTTCAATATAAATTTGTTTTCTTTTTCATTAGTAATCCCATTATTGTTTCCAATAACTGATTTATTTATTTTATTATTATTTCCTATTTTAATCATTACTATTTCCCACTTTACTCTTATCTATTTTATTATTGCTGCCAATCTTAACTGAATTATCATTATAGATTATTTGTAACAACTCTTTTGTGGTATCTTTTTTAGCTTGATTAGATTTAAAATCTATATAATATTCATCTAGATTTCCATATTGTTTTTCAAGTTTTTTGAAAATATCTATTAATTTATCTTTTAATAAATGTAATACATTTGTATAGCCATACATACTTAACTGTAAATTAGCATGTGTTACTTCAGCATCATTAATTAAAGCGACTGAATTAATATATCCAATATCTATTGGCGATAATAAACAATGCATATCAGATTCTTCTTCCGCCTTAGCATACTGACTTATTTCTGCAATACTATATCTTGCTTCATGCTTGCACAATTTTTCTTTATCCTCAAGTGGAACTGGTATTTCATATTTACTGATAATCATGGCATAAGTTTTTACTGTTCCTATTATCGAAGCATTAATTACCCTGTATTTGGGTACATCTATATCTTTTGGATATCCATTTAATTCATAATTTAACCAGTTTTCAATTTCTTTATTATCTAAATCTTCTAAAAGTAATGACAGTAATTGAAACGCTTTTTTTACATCAATTTCATCATTTATTAAATCTATCAATATCTTACTTCTTTTTTTCATAACAATTGCACCTCAAATTCTTGTATTTAATCAACGTTATCTCTCATATAAAATTATAACATATTAATTGACAAAATTGGTTATTTTGACATTAATTCATACCAAAAATTACCTAATTATACCTATATACTTGACTAATTTTTGATTTTAAGTGATTAATACAAAGAATTGGAGGAATAGTATGATTAGAAAATGTACTGATGAAGATATAAGTGATGAAGAATGTGAAAAGGTTATTGATCCTTTTTATAAGAATTTTGATGAATATATTATTATGTATGTTATGCCTGAAGTAATTGCATTTTATATTGCTAGTTCTTTTAGTAGGAATGCTATGTGGGAAGCAACTTTCTATCAACATTATAATTCTGCTAAAGATACTTTTAATATTAGTGATGATGAAGATTATGATAAGGTTAAGGCTGAAGTAATTAAACTATTAAGAATGAAGTATTCTTTAGAAATTATTAGTGAAGATCCATTAGATTTTAAAAAAATTGAGTATTAGTTTTTGTTCTAATACTCTTGTTAATGATAAAATAAAAATGTATAAAAAATACAATATAAATATGTACAAAAATATACAATAAAATTTTGTTATACTACCAATAATGGAGGTATAACATGAAAGAAATAAATAAATTAAAACAGGAGTTAATGATAATGAAAATGTTTGAGATAAAGCCGAATTACTCTGAATTGGCAAGAATGCATAAATGTGATAGAAGAACAGTAAAAAAGTATGATGAAGGATACAAAGGTAAATCAGAACATAGAAATAACCGCGTTAAGTTTGAATTTTCGGATACTAAGACAAGAGATAGCAGAAGAATAGTTCCCATTACTAAAGTCTTGTTAAATGACCTTAAAATGCTCTATGAGCAGGATAAAAAAGAATATTATGGATTTAATGATGATTTCTTTGTTGTATCTGATGCTAAACCTATAGCTGATTCTAATATATATCTTAGAAGAACTAAGCTAGCAAATCTTGCTGGTTTAAAGGTTATTAGGATTCATGATTTTAGACATTCATGTGCATCGTTACTTATTAACAATGGTGCTAATGTTACATTAGTTGCCAAATATTTAGGACATACAAAAATCGAGGAAACACTAAATACATATTCACATATGTTTAGTACTGCCCTTGACTCTGTTGTTTCTGTTATAGATAACTTAGATAGCAAAAGCTAGGAATAATTCCTAGCCTTTTTTCATTAAATATTCAACAATTTTATATACTTCAGTGTTAGGATTTGCCTCAACCGTTCCTATTCTTCGATTATTATCAATTTGATACTTTTCTATTTTTTTTGCACGATCAATTGCTAAATCTATTTCTTTAATGATATCAGGATAAATATTAATGTTCTTTTCGTACTTTGGATAATACTCTTTTAATCTTTTAATTACTTTTTCGCTATCCATATTTGCAGTTGTATAATCATAATGTAGTAAGAACCATAGTTCAAAACATGGTGATGATGTAATAATTTTTATATTATTTTTCTTTGCTAATTGAATTGCTTCTTCAATTATTTTATTTTTATTTGGATCAACATCTGTATCAAAAATACAATATGCTACATCATCGTCTTGCAAATCTAACTTTAATTCATCTATTTCCTTGATTAACATCTTAACTAACTTTAATGGATCAGTATTATTTCCTCTAGCATATGTAATATTATATGATTTTTTACCATCTTCAAAATTACTAAAGTATGTCTTTTCTGTTTTATTTTTTCCTTCAGCTGCTATTAATATTTTACTTTTTTGCTTTCTGACTTTTCTTACTCTATCGTTACTAATTCTTCTATTATGTTCTACTCTTCTTCCCATAAATTAAAATCATTTTTGATAAAAGGAACAGCTCCATATCTACCAAGCATATATCCTCTCTCAACATTCTCCGTTTTTCTTACAGAAAAATCACTTAAAGGATATAAATCACTTATTCCATTCTTATCATCTTTTTCTGCAAACCATATCTGATCTCTTCTCAAAATGTTTAGTTTTAATAAATTAGTATCGTGAGTATTAAATATTAATTGTGCACCATTTTTATTTATATCAGGATCATTAAACATTTGAACTATCATTTCAACCAAATATGGATGTAAACTTTTATCTAACTCATCTACTACTACAACTCTTTTATTATTTAATGCATCCTTAATAAATGGAATAAAGCAAAAAATAATTTGAGTCCCCATTGATTCTTCTTCATATGATAATTCAACATCAGAACCTTTATGTTTAAAAAATGCAGTAAACACTTTTGGTTTTTCTTTCATATTCATTCCAGCTTTAATAAAATCAGGTATTGCTGCCAATACATCATCCGGAACATCTGTCTCTAATACTTTATAATCTTCTATATTGAAATCTGCTTTTTTCAAAAATTCTAATGCAAAATCTTTTAATTCTTTATTATTTTTTAAATATTCACTTAGAGCTAGATCTCGAAGATCTCCTAAATTATTAAAAGTATTAATATCTGCACTTAAAAATTTATATGGACTTTTTGTTTTTTCATAATTCCAGTTTGTTGCAGTTGCAATAAAAAATTTATTTGGTGCATTTTTAGCAGCTATATCATTCAATAATTTTTCATCTTTTTGTGGAAAAGAATAATCATTTGTATTAGTTCTATCAAAAATTTTTGTTTCTCTTCCATTTGGATAATAATATAAATACTCTTCATGTATTTTATTTGTATCTGCTATAAACCCATAAACATAACGTACATCATCAACAATAAATTTAATTTCAAATTCACTTGGTTTATTAATAGTTTTTTTATCAAATTTAAACGGAACAATCGGTAATTTTGCATTTATATTCACAATATTTGAACTTCTTAACATTGATATTACAATAGTTAATATTTTAAATAAATTAGTTTTTCCTGATGCATTTGCACCATATATTGCATTTGTTTTTAATACTCTTCGATCATTAGATATAATATAATTATCATCTAATCCATTTGTAGCATTTGCAAGCATACTAAAAGTAACTTTATCTTTAAATGATAAAAAATTTGTAATACTAAATTCTAATATCATAGAATTCTCCTCCTTTTTTCTATTAATAGTATATGCTATTTTTTATATAAAAGCAATACTTTTACATATTTTATTTTTGTTTTTTGCATTTTTTTTGCAATTTATGCATTTATTTTATTGATTTTTAGGTTTTATGTGATATAATGCTTATGAGAGATAAAAAAGAAGCTCTGCAAAGCTTCTCTCTCACGTGTAAGATAATATCTCACAAACTAATTTTGGATTAACATCCTATTATTAGTATATCACACTTTTGTGATCTTAAAACATTTTCTTTTAATAGGATTGTAAATCCGTTTTAAAGAAAGGAAGTGTTATTATGGCAACAGTTAAAGCTATACATCAAACATGCACAGGCAAAAACGATTTGTTCATTAACACTGGAAATCATCACAAAATGACACTAAATCAATTTGTAAAGAAAATTGAAAGTGGCAATTCTGTTTATAGTGATAGATATTACATTAAACACGATAGTAGTGGTAAAACTCCAGTATCAAAACCAAACGGCAGCAAAAAAGACAATCTTGAATAAATTGAGTTTATTATCTTACACAGGCACTAGCTTTATCTAGTGTTTTTTTGTTATAGATAATTCTTCGTAATCTTCTTCGCTGCCAATTCTTTTTAAATAATCTTTGCCTCCATCAACTGCTACTGCCCCACAAGAACATTTTTTATAATCATTTGTATTTTTAGACTCTATAACATCTCTGCATTTTTTACATTTAATTTTATTACTTATTATTTCTTCTTTCTTTTCCATAAGACCATCTTTATTTATTGTTTGATATATGATTTGTTTTCTTGTTTTCCGTACATTCAGCAATCAATCTTTCTATGTCGGCAGATTTATAGTATAGTTTGTTACCGATTTGGGAATAGCCCAGTTTGCCACTGTCCCGGTAGTTCTGCAAACTTCGGATGCTGATACCGAGCAGGGCGCACACTTCACGACCTGACAACCATTTCTCCGGCTGGTGAGTATTCTCTCTACAAATCCGTTCCACCTGACTGACGAAACCGGAGAACTGCCCGCATATCTGTTTAAAGGTCTGTTCCTCAATAGTTACGATATTCATACGTCTTTCTCTTTTGGCTGGTTGAATATTCCTTTTTGCATTTCTTCCCGGTAGAGAGCCGAAAGGACATCATTGTGCGCACTTAAATGTTCTTCCAGTACGTTATCAATAAAATTTCCGATGCTTACCTGCTTGTTTGTAATCACGCCTACAATCTGAACAATACGTTTCTGTATCTCTCCGCTTATGTACACGCTTTGACGATTGCAAACCGACCGCTTTTTAAGAAACACCGATTTATAGCTTTCCTGTTCCTTACTTCCAGTTTCCTGTAATGATTGTTTTTCTTTTTCCATGCTTTCAAATTCTAATAGTTTATAAATAGGTTGATTGATTTCTGATATTGATTGAAAGGGAACAAGCCAATTTTATAGCAGTGTTGCTATATTTCTAAACGGTTTTCAAATATGGTTTAAAGCCATATTTGAACCTTGCTTGACTGTCTTATATATTGTTGCCATTCAATCAATTTTCAGCAAAGAAAAGGGTAAAAATAGATGCTTTTAAAAATGGGGTTGCTTTGTCCGTTTGTCTCCCAATTTGGCGTAATAGGGCATATTTCAAAGGTAAATTGCTGTCTGTAATTTTGTAACCAATAAACAGACATAGGATAAAGCCAAGCCGCTTGCTTTTGCAATCTGACCATAGGGAAGATTTTTGTTATCACATGATAACAGCAAGTTGTGTTTTGAGGCACTCATTTCATTTTTTGTGCCTCAAAACCTTGCCACCTTAAAAGGTGGTTAGTTTTACTCCGAAGTCGTATAACCAGTAAATAATTATCATTATGGAACAGAAAAAGAAGCCATTTAACAAAGGCGGGTGCAAGCCTAAACTTGACCCACGAACACACCGCTATTCTCTTAATTTGGACGATGT
>USDC01000003.1 GCA_900553435.1 uncultured Mycoplasmatota bacterium | reverse complement strand
GCAAGAGGCAGCAAAAAGAGAAATGTATGAAGAGACAGGAGCTACAAAGATTGATGTTAAACCAATTGCAGTTTATAAAATAAGTACATATGGTCTTTTATGTTTTTGTGAAATATTAGAAATGAATGATTTACCTAAAGAATATGAAATGTCAAAAATAATGCTTGCAGAAACTTTACCAGATAATTTGACTTATCCTGATACTTTTAAACTTTATTTTGAAACTGTTATGAGTAAATTAGAGAATAAATAATATAAAATCTACAATTTTTGTGGATTTTTAATATAACTAAAATAATTCTTTACTTTTAAATTTGTTGTGCTATAATAAAACGTAATGAAAAATGATTTAGGTTTTAATTTTAATGAAATTAAAGGTTTACATTTAGAGTTAACTACTAGATGTAATGCTATGTGTCCAATGTGTAATCGTAATTTTAAAGGTAAAACTAGAAAGGAGTTACCTGATTTAGAACTTACATTAAAAGACATAAAGAAAATATTAGTATCTGATTTTCTTAAACAGCTGGAATTAATTAGTATATGTGGAGTATATGGTGACCCAATATGTAATAATGATTTAAAATTAATTTTAAAATACTTCTATGAATGTAATCCTAATATTGAAATTGATATATATACGAATGGTAGTTTGTATAGTGAAGAATGGTGGAAAGATTTAGCAACAATTATGAGAATGCACAGAGGTAGTGTGGTTTTTGGAATTGATGGAATTGGGCAAGTGCATACTTTGCATAGGTGTAATACTGATTATAATAAAGTTATATCAAATGCTAAAGCTTTTATTGATGCTGGCGGAAATGCGCAGTGGGATTTCTTAGTATTTAAACATAATGAAAAATCTATAGGTAAAGCCAAAAAATTAAGTATTGAACTTGGTTTTAAAAGTTTTCAAATAAAAAAAAGTAGCAGATTTTTAAAACATTTATATGAAAAAGATAAACAATTAGATAGTACACTAGCCGAATACGGAAAACATCCGGTATTTGATAAAAAAGGAAACATTAAATATTTTATAGAATTACCTAAAAATCCAAAATATAGAAATGAGTCAGAAAAAACAATTTTTAGGTTAATAAAAGAATATGGATCTTTTAACCAATATTTAGATAAGAACAAAATTGAATGCGAGTCTATTAAAAATGGTGGTATTTTTATTAGCGCTGGTGGAGAAGTTTTTCCATGTTGTACTGTTTATCAACAAGTTTGTTATAAAACAGTACATAATGTAAGTGACGTTTGTGAATTAAATGAATATAATTTATATAAAAATGAAAATTTATCTAGTTTTAAAAATAGTATTAAAGATATAGTAGAGGGTGATTTTTTTAAAAAGTTATATATAGCTTTTCAATGTGATAGTATTGAAAAAGGAAAACCAAAAAGTTGTGCTAGAACGTGTGGTAAATATTTAGACATGCATAAAAATTCGCATACTACTAGTTTAAAATATGGGGGTAAAAAATGAAAAGATACTTTATTGTTGAAGAATATTTTGGAATTAGAGTTTATGACTCTAAATTGAAAAAAGAATATTATTTTGATAAAAATCTTGAAAAAAAAATAAAATCTTTACTTTTAGGAGAATACACTTTGATAAATCATAAAAAAAATAATGTTTTTTGTAGTCCTATTAAAATATCTATGAATTTAACTAAAAAATGTAATTTGAGATGTATTCAATGCTTTTCGAATTCTGGTATTTCATCAAAAAAAGAATTATCAACAATTGACATGTATAATTTATTTGATGAGATGGTTTCGAATGGTACATTTTTTATATGTTTAGGTGGTGGGGAGCCTTTTACTAGAGAGGATTTATTTGAAATTTTAGAATATGGGAAACAAAAACAATTGGCGGTTTCTGTTATAACAAATGGGCTTTTATTAACAAAAGAAATATTATTAAGATTAAATAATTTAGATTTGGATTATTTATGGATTAGTTTTGAGGGATTAGAGTATAATCATGATAAATTGCGTGGTAAGGGAACTTTTAATAAAGTTATAGAAAAGTTAGAGTTAATAAAAAAGTTTTATAAAGGAAAAACTGCAATAAGAATGTCTATAAATAAATTTAACATTTATGAATGTCAAGATTTATTAAAAATTGCAGAAAAATATAATATAAATTTAATAAGATTTTCACCTTTACTGTCATTTGGTAGAGCAAAAGATAAAAATATAACGATTAATCAATCAGAATACATTAAATTTTTGAATTTGATGCGAAAATTAAAATCAGATACTGTTGATATAATTTACCCAAATATGGAAAATGATAAGTTTTGGATTGGAAGTAATGGTTTTGGCTGTCATTGTGGTAAAGAAGCAATTTGGATTGACGAATTAGGAAATGTTTCACCTTGTATTTTTTGGGGAAATGAATTTAATGTTGGTAATATTAAAAATGAGAAGTATGATAAACTGTGGGAAAAAGTTCTTAATATTTCATGCATAAAAGGTAATTCTATATGTGAAAATTGTGAAAATTATACAAAATGTAGAGGTGGGTGTAGAGCAAGAGCTTTATTTGAAAATAAAAATTTAAATGAAATAGATCCTTTATGTCCTTTGAAAAAAAATAAAATATAATTTTAGGAGTATAATAATGAGAGAGTTTGATTTAGTTTATCGAGATATTAAATTAAGAGTAATTTGTGATAGTTATATAGAAAATATAGTGAAAGATCATTTTGCCAATTATTTAGAATTTAAAAATCCAAGTGGAAGTCCAATTTATACTTTAATTGTAACAGAAAAACTTTTGAAATTAAACGGACAATATTATAAAATGGTAGATAAATGGTTTGATAATGCAACATTAGATTGTTATATTGATAATACAAATAAAACTTGCTATGCTACTAATTTTGTAGCTAGTACAAACGAGTACAAAACTTTGTTAATTCAATACTTTATTGCAAATGTATTTAATAGATTTTTAGAAATAAAAGGATATTTTGGTGTACATTCTTCTTGTGTTGAAAAGGATAATAAAGGTGTTTTATTTGTTGCTGGACGTTTTAGTGGTAAAACAAATTGTATGCTAAATTTAATGCATGAGGGTTATAATAGTGTAACAAATGATAAAATAGCACTTAATAAAATTGATGAAAAGATAGTAGGGTATGGAATAGCTCAATCAATTTCAATAAGGTTAGGAAAAGAATTTTGTTCTAAGCCACAAAATGAAAAATATGTTAAAATAGCTAAAGCTAGAGGCATAGAAATAAAGAATGAAAGCATGTTGGAGGGTAATAATTTAGTGTTAAGTGATAATGAATTGGCAAGTATAAACAATGTTAAACAAGTTTTTGACTCTAACATTGAATGTGTAATAAGTCCAACTTATGATCCTGAGATTAAAAAGCCAAAATTTTATGAGTTAACAAAAGAACAAAAAATAGAATTGTTTAATGCAAATTATATGTCATTAGTGCATGAAACCACAAATTTTTTAAGTAATATTTGTTTGGAAGAAGTTTCATATATTAATAGAAAAAGATTGATAAATGAATTGGCTAATCTCAAGTGTTTTTATTGTAGGCAAAACGAAAATACAACAGAAGAATTTGTAGAAGTTGTGAGAAAGCTTCTTAAATAACATTGAGTAACGGGAGGAAATTATGGAAGTTCTTAAAGAAGAGAGAGAATATTTAAAAAAAGTTTTAGAGGAAATAAAAAAAGAAATAGAAAAATCAAATGAAAATTTAGAATCATTATATAGTTTAGGGAAAACTTTGTCTTTTGAAGATAGACAACGTGGAGAACACTTTAATGTAAACACAAAAATTAGTTATGTAAGTAAAAAAATTAATGCTTTAACAAGATCAATACCATCTCCTTATTTTGGGAGAATGGATTTTAAAGCAGAACAAGACTCAGATTATAATAAGTTTTATATTGGGCGTACTGGTATAAGTTCAGAAGAAGGAGACTTATTAGTCGTGGATTGGCGTAGTCCAGTTTCTAGTATGTTTTATAATAATTCAATCGGGAATGCTGAATATGAAGCACCAGATGGAAAAGTGGTTGGTGATATTAAGCTAAAACGACAAATAATAATTGAAAATAGTAAACTTAAAGAAATTCTTGATACCGATATAGTTACAAATGACGAAATATTACAAGAATATTTGAATGTTCATGCTGACGAAAAAATGAAAAATATAGTTGCTTCAATACAAACTGAACAAAATAATATTATTAGAAAACCGTTAAATAAAAATCTAATTATTCAAGGAGTAGCAGGAAGTGGTAAAACTTCGGTTGCTTTACACAGAATAGCTTTTTTATTGTATAATATTCAAGAAAATATAAAAAATGAAAACTTTTTGTTATTGGGACCTAATAATTATTTCTTAGATTATATTTCTTCGGTATTACCTGACTTAGAAATAGATCCAATTAACCAAAAAAGATTTTTGGATTACGCTTTGGAATATGTGGAAGAAAAATTAAGTATAAAAAACATTTCATATAAACCTCAAAATGAAAAAGAATTAAATGCTATTAAGAAAATTTTAAGATATAAAAATTCATTAAAATATAAGAATGATGTCCAATCCTTTATGAATGATTATTTAGAAGGTAACTTTATAAAAACTGGAATAAAAATGGGAGATTTTGAAGTTTTTAATCAAGAATTTGTTAAAGCTTCAGTTTTATCAGGTGTTTCCTCAAAGTTTAATTTTGAAAAAGCTAAAAAAAGAACCTTAATGAAATTCAAAGATAACATAGATAGTATTTATACACTAGCTAATAAAAAATATAAAAAAATCTATACTTCCGAAAATGTTAGTCCCGAAGAAAAAAAGATGGCTATTCAAAAAAGTGACCAGTTAAGAGAAGAAATTTATAAAAAAGGCGAAAAAACAATTAAAGATTTTTATAAAAAACTAAATAAAAAAACTTCTGAAATATATAAAGAGTTTATTAATAATTGTGATAAATATATTACAAATTTGTCTCCAGAAGAATTAAAAATATTTAAAAATGTGTCCTTATCTAATAATGGGAAATTAAATATTACACCTGAAGATCTGTCGGCTTTAATATTTATAAAAAGTTTATTAACAAATAAAAAAAATGATTATGCTCAAATAGCAATTGATGAAGCTCAAGATTATGGTTTATTTCAATATTATGTATTGTTATTAACATCTCCAAATGCAAATTTTTCTATTTATGGAGATTTGGCACAAAGTATTTACCCTTATACTAATGTTTCAGATTGGGAAATAGTAAAAAAAGAAATCTTCAATGATGATTGCGAAATTTTAAAATTAAATAAAAGTTATAGAACAACATCGGAAATTACTGAGAATGCAAATACAGTTTTAAATACTATTAATCTAGATAAAGCTAATTCAGTGGAAAGACATGGTAAGCCGGTTA
Organism: uncultured Mycoplasmatota bacterium; assembly: GCA_900553435.1. Taxonomy (GTDB): domain Bacteria; phylum Bacillota_I; class Bacilli_A; order RF39; family UBA660; genus UMGS1611. Next base: position 11,567 of record USDC01000003.1, on the reverse strand, counting down.
TGTATCATGAAAAGACGAAAGAAGATAGTGTCATGATTGAAAAGATTAATGAATGGCTGAAAAAAGGGTATCAAAGTGTTGGTATAATTTGTAAAAATGAAAAAGAAGCATTACAACTTTATAAAATTCTTTTAAAGTCTAAAGTTAATGTATCATATCTTAATGAAAAAAGTGATCAATATGCAGGAGGTATTTATATAACAACTAGTATAGCTTCAAAAGGCTTAGAATTTGATGCTGTAATAATTAACGACGCATCTAGTAGTGTTTACAATCCTGAAAATAAAGATGATATGCATTTGTTATATGTTGCTTTAACAAGAGCTCTACATGAATTATTGATAATTTATAAAGGTGAATTATGTAAGCCTTTGAAAGAAAATTATAAAAATTATACAAAAAGAAGAACTAAATAGAAATATTTAGTTCCTCAGAGTGTAGACAAACCCCTAGAATTTTTTCTAGAGTTTGAGAGTGTAAAAAATTTTGTGTAAAGATAAATCCTTTCTATGGTAATATAGAAATATATAACTAAGAAAGGATTTTTGTATGAAAGAAAATAATAAAAATAATGAAATAGTAAAATATTTATTGGAAAATATAAAATTTTGCACAGTATAAAACCAAACGATTATGGATATGCAAGTAGTGGAAGCAGGGGTGGAGAACAAACATTAGATGATTATAATAATGGTGCATGTACAAGCACAAATTGGTTATATGATTATTATACAGGATTTCAATGGATGTTGTTCTCTGATATCGAAATTAAATACTATGTGAGTGCGATAGCTAGAGAAGGAGATGTAGGTGGCTACTGTGCTCGCAACAATTATAGTGTCCGTCCTACAATTTATATATCATCCAATATCAAAATCACTTCTGGAAACGGAACAATTGAAAATCCATACAACCTTCGTTTATAATATTTTCTAATTTTAAGTTTTAAGTTTTTTATGAAACTCTTCTTATCATAAAAAACTTTGTATTTTTTATAAAATCTGTTATAATATTGTTGGTGATGAGTGGGGAGACCCACTCTTTAAAAATAGTAAGGAGGGATAAAATGATAGAAAAAGTTAGAAATGCTATAACAGAGCCTTTAAGTAAGGAAGGTATTAGCGTAGATAAAATTTACTTAGGTAAAGAAAATGGAGTAGATACATTATTTATAGTAGTAGATGCAGATGTGGTTGATTTAGATATGTGTGTTAAAGCTACTGAAATAATAAATCCAATAATTGATAACTTAGATATCGAACTTGAAAATTATTTATTAGACGTATCAGGAAAAGTAGGTGAAGAATATGAATGCTAAAGAATTTAAAGCGGCACTTGATTTAATTGTCAAAGAAAAAGGAATAGATGAAAATGTTATAGTTGAAGCTATGCAAGCGGCTCTTACAACTGCATATAAGAAAAACTTTGGAGAAGCTGCAGACATTAAAACTGATGTTAATTTAGACACTGGAGAAATTAAGGTGTTTAAAGTTTATACAGTAGTTTCTGAAGAACCAAGCCCAGATAGTGAAATTAAAACATATATGTTATTAGATGAAGCTAAAAAACGTGTTAGTGATATAAAGGTAGGAGAAACAATATTAGAAGAAGTGACTCCAAAAGATTTCGGTAGAGTTGCTGCCGGTGCAGCAAAACAAGTTGTGATGCAAAAAATAAGAGAAGCTGAAAGACAAAATATAATGGAAGAATTTGAAGATAAAGAAGATGAATTAATGGTTGGTTTTCTTGCTATGGAAGATGCTAAAAACTATTATGTTGATTTAGGTAAAGCAAGAGGAATATTACCTAAGAGTGAAACTATTCCTGGAGAAGAATTAAAAATGGGCTCAAGCATAAAAGTATATATAACTAAAATTGAAGCTACAACTAAAGGACCTCTTATTTTAACTTCTAGAAAACACTATGGTTTTGTAAAAAGACTATTTGAGCTTGAAGTACCAGAATTTAGTGACGGAATATTAGTAATGCACGCAGTAGCACGTGAGGCAGGAATTAGAAGTAAAGTTGCTATTTCTTCTACTGATACAAATGTAGATGCAATAGGAGCATGTATTGGAGAAAAAGGAACTAGAATTGCCTCTATTATAAAGGAATTAAATGGAGAAAAAATAGACTTAGTATTATATAGTGATGACAAAGAAGAATATATTTCTAATGCACTAAGTCCTGCAAAAAATTTAATTGTTAATATAGTAGATGAAAAAGAACATATCGCACTTGCTATTGCTGATGAAGAAAACTTAAGTCTAGCAATAGGTAAAAAAGGAATAAACATCAAACTAGCAAGTAGACTTACTAAATACAAAATTAATATAAAAACTATGAAAGAAATTAACGAGGAAATAAATGAAAAATAAAAAGATACCTATGCGTACTTGTGTAGTTACTAAAGAAAAACTAGAAAAAAGAGAACTTTTAAGGATTGTTAGAACAAAAGAATTAGAAATAAAAATTGACCCTACTGGAAAACTAAATGGTAGAGGTGCGTATATAAAAAAAGATATAGACGTAGTAGAAAAAGCAAGAAAAAGCAAAGTGTTAGAAATGGCTTTAGAGACAAAAATTAATGATGATTTTTATGATGAATTAATAAAATTTATAAGAGGGTAATATGGTTGATTTAAAAAAAATACAATTTAAAGGTTATTTTATTCATAAGAATGATAGTGTTACTTATAAATTACTTTATATATATGAAAACGATGAAGAAACAACTTTAAAAAATTTAATTTCTATTCAAGAAGAAGACTTTGCTATTCTTTATAAAAAAGGAAATCATATATTTATAAAAACATTTATAAGTGGAGAAAACTTTAAAGACTTTTATCAAAATAACTATTTAATACTAAATGGCAAAAGTTATATTAAAACACCTAGAATTTATGAGAGTATTATTAGTTATATTGAAATGAAAGAAAAATTAAATGAAAGAAATAAAGAATTAAAAAAACAAATGATAAAAATAAATAGAAAGAGGTGAAGTTATGGACGTAAAAACTTATGCAGATGAAATGGGAGTAAGTGTTAGTAAGATTTTAGAAAAATGTAAAGAATTAGGTTTAAACCCATCTAAAGAAAGTGATTTATTAGATGATGAGGATATAATTATATTAGATAATGAACTTATGAATGAAAAAGAAGAAGAAAGTACAATTGATAGTGAATTAGAAGAAAAATTTGACCTTCAAGAACGTGCTGAACAAATGATTGAAGACTCAAATTTAAATCAAGAAGAACCTAGAAAAAAAGTAAAAATAAAGAAAAAAAATGATAAAAAAGAAAAAAATAATGAAGAATATCTTAAAGAAAAAAAAGAAATATATAAAAATAAAGAAAAACTTCAAAGTAATAAAAACATAAGTGACAATGTAGTTATTTATAAAGATGGAATGACTGTAAAAGATTTTGCTTCTCTTTTAGGGGTAAATGAAGCTGACTTAGTAAAAAAACTTATAAGTCTTGGACTTATGATTTCTGTTAATGAAGCAATTTCTTTTGAAAATGCCGAAGTAATCGCGCTTGATTATGGTAAAGAGCTTAAAAAAGAAGAAACTACAGATATTAGTAACTTTGAAGAATACGAAGTAATAGATAATGAAGAAGACTTAGAAGAAAGACCGCCTGTTATTACTATAATGGGACATGTTGATCATGGAAAGACAACACTACTTGATTACATTAGAAAAACAAATGTAGCAACTGGTGAGGCTGGAGGAATAACACAACATATAGGAGCATATCAAGTAACTTATAATGATAAAAAATTAACATTTATTGATACCCCAGGACATGCTGCGTTTACTGAAATGAGAGCTAGAGGAGCAAGCATAACAGATATAGTAATAATTATAGTCGCCGCAGATGATGGAGTTATGCCTCAAACTATAGAAGCAGTTGACCATGCAAAAGCCGCAGGAGTGCCTATAATAGTCGCAGTAAATAAAATTGACAAACCAGGTGCTAATTTCGATAAAATATATAGTGAGTTTAGTGAACTTGGTCTTACTCCAGAAGAATGGGGAGGAGACACTATATTTGTAAAAATAAGTGCTCATACAGGAGAAGGAGTTCCTCTTCTTCTTGAAAACATAATAGCTTTATCTGAAATCTTAGATTTAAAAGCTAATCCAAATAGATATAGTATGGGAACTGTTATAGAATCTAGACTTGATAAAAGCCTTGGTGGAGTAGTTACACTTTTAATACAAAATGGAACTCTTCGTTTAGGAGACCCTATTGTTGTTGGTACTACTTACGGAAAAGTTAGAACTTTAAAAAATGACAAAAGAGAAGATATAGTATCAGCTTCTCCTAGTACACCGGTAGAAATTACTGGAATAAATAATATCCCAGTTGCTGGTGATAAGTTCATGGCTTTTGAAAGTGAAAAAGAAGCAAGAAGTGTGGCTGAAAAACGTGCGGTTGAAGCTAAAAATAAAAGATTTGTTAAAAAAGCACTTAGTCTAGATGAAATTTTTGATTCAATTAAAGAAGGTAAAAAAGAAATAAGTATAGTTTTAAAAGCTGATGTTAAAGGTAGTGAAGAAGCTGTTAAAAATTCCCTTGAAAAAATAAATGTAGAGGGAGTAAAAATTTCAATTATTAGAAGTGGTGTAGGTACTATTACCGAAAACGATGTAGTACTTGCTAATGCTAGTGATGCAATTATAATCGGATTTAATGTTATGCCAACAAACAAAACAAAAGAAATTGCTAAAGAATATAATGTGGATATAAGACTTTACAATATAATTTATAAACTTGTAGAAGAAATAGAAAGTGCTATGAAAGGTATGCTAGATCCTGAATATGAAGAAGAAATAACTGGAGAAGCAGAAGTAAGAAAACTTTATAAATACTCTAAAGTTGGAACTATTGCTGGTTCACATGTAACTAGTGGAGTTGTTAAAAATAACTCTAAAGCAAGACTTATTAGAGACGGAATAATCGTGTATGATGGAGAAATTGGAAGTCTTCAACGTGAAAAAGATTCTGTAAAAGAAGTTAAACGTGGATTTGATTGTGGAATTACTTTAGAAAATTATTCGGATATTAAAGAAGGAGATACTATTCAAGCATATGAAATGAAAGAAGTGAAAAGAGTATGAGTATAAAAAGCGAAAGAGTTGCTAGCGAAATTGTAAAAGAAATAAGTGACATAATATTAAGAGAAAGCAATGACTCAGAATTTAAAGATGTAACAATTACATATGCTAAAGTATCAAATGATTTAAGTTATTCTAAAGTATATTTCACAACTCTAGATGAAGATAAAGAAAAAATAGAACGTGAACTAAATGAGGCAAGTTCATATTTTAGAACATTACTTGCTGAAAGACTTGACTTAAGACATATGCCAGAAATAAAATTTATATATGATGAATCTATTGAATATGGAGAACATATAGAAAAGATAATAGAAAAAATTCATGAGGGTGAATAACTATGTATAAATTAGAAACAAAATATGATGAAAACCATAAAGAAGAAATACTTGCCTTTTTAAAAAAGTTTTATACTCCTTCAGACAAAAAAGAACATTTAATGGATAAATTAACTAAAAATTTTTTAAATGAGAAAGTTTTAAACAAAATACTAAATGAAATGATAAAAAATGAAGAAGATGAAAATTATGTAACTTACTATATAAAAAAAGATAAAAATTTAGTTGGACTAGTTTATTTATTTAGAGAAAGATATTACCTTACTTATAATGCAATTATTAATGTTTTATATTTTGATATTGATAACATAGAGGAAAAAGATAAATTATTAACAAAAATCTTTAATGATGTTATAGATAAATGGGAACCATTTGAAATATCTTTTGTCGCAGATGAAAAAAGTGAATATGAACTTTTAGATTTTAATGGATTTAAATCTTATCCAATTGGAAATGGTAAGAGTTTAATGAGTAAGGAAGTAAGAGAAAGAAAATATGTTAGAAAACGTAGTAATAGTAATAAATAAACCTAAAGGTATTACTAGTCATGATGTTACAGCAATTGTAAAAAAAGAACTTAAACTAAAAAAAGTCGGACACACAGGTACACTTGATCCTATCGCAACAGGTGTACTTGTATTACTTACTAATAAATGTACTAAGCTCTCCTCAGTTTTAACTTCTACATATAAAGAATACATTGCTAAAGTTAAACTCGGAGTAGAGACAGATACATTAGATATTACTGGAAATATTTTAAAAAGAGAAGAAGTTAATGTAAAAAAAGAAGAATTAGAAAAAGTTTTAAATTCTTTTAAAGGTAGTTATATTCAAGAAGTTCCAATATACTCAGCTGTAAAAATAAATGGTAAAAAACTATATGAATATGCAAGAGATAATAAAAAAATAAATTTACCTAAAAGGAAAGTAGAGATAAAAAATATAGAATTACTTGATTTTACTAAAGAAAATTTCACCTTTAAAGTAACAGTATCTAAAGGAACATATATTAGAAGTTTAATAAGAGATATATGTAGTAAATTAGGAACTATTGGTACTATGGAAGAACTTACTAGAACTAAACAAGGTGATTTTTCGTTAAAAAAAAGTAATATAATAGAAGATATTAAAAACAAAAAATATAAAACTATAACTTTAGAAGAAATATTTAAAGAGTATCCAGAAATAAATATAAATGAATATGAATATAATATAGTTAGAAATGGAAATGTATTAAATAAAGTAATTAGTAAAGAATATTGTAAAATAATTTACAAAAATAAATTAATTGCAATATATACAAAAAATAAAAACAATATAAAGCCATTTATAAATTTAGGAGGTTTTGATGAGATATTATAAAGCAGTACTTTGTACTTGTGATAAAGATTTAAGGTATTTAAAAAGTGGATATGTTAATTTAATAGATATACATGAAAAGTTAAATATTCATCGTGATGATTTAATTATTAAAGTAGATGATGATGGGAATGCTACTGAATGTAGAATAAATGAAGAAATCACTTTTTTAAATTTTATGAATAGAAGAAATAATGATGTAGAAGCAATCGTACCAGAAGACTTTGTTACAACTTTTGCATTATCAGTAAATCATGAAATAAAAGAAGAAGATTTAAAACATTATACTAAAATAGATGGATATCAATTAGAAATCGATGTTGCAATGGCAAAAAGAATAGGAGACGAAAATTTAAGTAAAACCGAGATAAAGACAAAGAAATTACAAAGATTAATGAAAAAATTTGACTAAGATTTAAATTTATACTATAATTAAATAGTAAGTTTTTTCTAGGTGTTTAGTACTCCTGACTTTTCACTTGGAATGAACGGTTACTAAAAGAAAGGAGAAAAAAAATGGCGTTAACTAAAGAAGTTAAACAAGAAATCATAAAGAAGTTTGGAAAAGACAAAAATGATACAGGTAGTGTTGAAGTTCAAGTAGCAATTTTAACAAAAGAAATTGATAATTTAACTGAACATTTAAAAGAACACAAACATGATTTTCATTCAAAAAGAGGACTTCTTATGAAAGTTGGTAAAAGAAGAAGTTTACTAGATTATCTTAAAAAAGAAGATGTTTTAAGATATAGGGACTTAATAAAAAAATTAAATTTAAGAAAGTAGGCACTTATTTTAAGTGTCTTTTATTTTTTAGAAAGAGGTAAAAATGAAAACAGAATTTGAACTAGATTTTTTAGGTAGAAAACTAATAGTAGAAACAGGTGAACTTGCAAAACAAACAAATGGAAGCGTACTTGTAAGATATAATGATACAGTTATTCTTTCAACTGCAGTAATGAGTAAAAATGTAAGTACAGCAGACTTTTTTCCACTTATGATACTTTATCAAGAAAAACTTTATTCAGTTGGTAAAATTCCAGGAGGTTTTATAAAGAGAGAGGGAAGACCAACAGATGTTGCAACTCTCGCAGCCAGACTAATTGATAGACCAATTAGACCAATGTTTAGTGAAAACTTTAGAAATGAAGTGCAAGTAGTAAATACAGTTTTAAGTGTTGATCAAGATTGCTCTCCTGAGATGACTGCACTTTTTGGTAGTAGTTTAGCTCTTGGAATATCAGATATTCCATTTGATGGTCCAGTTGCTGGAGTAGTAGTTGGTAAAATAGATGGAGAGTTAGTATTAAACCCTACCGCAGAAGAATTAGAAAACAGTACAATTGATTTAAAAGTTGCTGGAACAAAAGAAGCTATTAACATGGTTGAGGCTGGTAGTAAAGAAGTAAGTGAAGAAGAAATGTTAGAAGCTCTTATATTTGGACATAAATATATTAAAGAACTATGTGAATTTCAAGAAACAATTATAAAAGAAGTTGGAAAAGCAAAAATTGAGGTTGAACTTGCTAGTATTGATGAAGATTTAGAACGTGAAGTAAGAGAAAATATTACTAGTGATATGTTAGAAGCTATTCAAATAAAAGATAAGTTAGAAAAATATGAAAAAATAGATGAGATAAAACAAAAAGCTATTACTGATTATGAAAATAATCATTCTGATGAAGAAGATATTACAAGTAAGTTAAAAGATGTTAAAAAAATAGCTGATCAAATAGAGGCAGAAGAAGTAAGAAGACTTATAACTGAAGAAAAAATAAGACCTGATGGAAGAGAAATGGATGAAATTAGACCTTTAAGTGCTAGTGTTGATATTCTTCCAAGAACACATGGTTCAGCATTATTTACACGTGGTCAAACACAAGTATTAGCTACAACCACATTAGGTGCGCTTGGAGAACATCAAATACTTGATGGTTTAGGACTTGAAGATTCAAAAAGATTTATGTTACATTATAATTTCCCACCATTCTCAGTTGGAGAAACTGGACGTTATGGAGCACCAGGAAGAAGAGAAATAGGACATGGAGCGCTCGCAGAACGTGCATTACTTCAAGTTATGCCAAGTGAAGAAGAATTTCCTTACACAGTAAGAGTAGTAAGTGAAGTATTAGAAAGTAATGGTTCTAGTTCACAAGCAACAATCTGTGCTGGATGTATGAGTCTTATGGCTGCTGGTGTACCTATAAAAAAACCAGTAGGTGGTATTGCTATGGGACTTATTACAAAGGGTAAAGATTATACAATTTTAACTGATATACAAGGATTAGAAGACCATATGGGAGACATGGACTTTAAAGTCGCAGGAACAAGAGATGGTATAACTGCACTTCAAATGGATATAAAAATAAAAGGTGTAACAGAAGCTATATTAAAAGAAAGTTTAGAAGCTGCAAAAAAAGCTAGAATGCAAATTCTTGATGTTATGGAAAGTGCAATAGAAAAACCAAGAGAAGAACTAAGTCCTTATGCACCTAAGATTAAAACAATTATGATTGATCCAGATAAAATAAAAGATGTTATCGGTCGTGGTGGGGAAATGATTACTAAAATCATTTTAGAAGCAAGTAACGTGCCAACTGTTAATCATGCATATGCAGTAAAAATTGATTTAGAGGATGATGGAAGAGTAATTGCATACCACACTGATTATGATGTTATTGATAAAGCATTAAAAATGATAGAAGATGTAGCAAGAGAAGTTGAAATAGGAAAAATCTATACAGGTAAAGTTGTTAAAGTAGAAGACTTTGGATGTTTTGTTGAACTTTGGCCTGGATGTGAAGGTCTTGTACATGTAAGTAAATTAGATAAAAAACGTGTTGAAAAAGTAAGTGATATTGTAAGTGTAGGAGACGAAATTATTGTTAAAGCAATTGGTTATGATAAAAAGGGTAGACTTGATTTATCAAGAAAAGATGCATTAGAATAAGTGGTGTTTATGAAAAATAATTTTTTAAAGGAATCATTTAAAAATTTTAGAAGAACATTTAAATATGCAAAAGAAGAAAGAAAACAATTTATTTTATTTCTTTCTTTTTCGCTTCTAGTTGCGATTACTGGTGCTGTTTTTCCAGTTTTATCTGCTCAAATTGTAGTAAATATTACTAATTCATTTTTTCTAAAAGTTATAATAGTGGCTATTGCTTTATTTTTTGTACAAAATATTAGAAACATTTCTAATTATTTTACTAATAAATGTACACAACTTTTTCTAAGAAAAACACTTCTTGAAATGAATACAGATGTCGCAGAAAAAGCAGTAAAACTAAAAATGAAAGAGATTGAAAATAAATCTACTGGTCTTTTTATAGATAGAATAAGTAATGATTCAAATAACATGGTAAATACACTTTTAAATTTAAATGTTTATATAACTGAAATAATCGCAAATATTGGAGTTTTATTTGCAATATTCATTATTAGTAAAATAATGTTTTTATATGTTCTTCTTTCATTGATATTGTTATACTTAATTGAAAAAGTAAGAATGAACTTATATTATAAACAAGATAAAAAATATAGAGAACTAAGAGAAAACAATGTAGGTATAATAAGTGAACTTATTAGAGGAATAAGAGATATAAAGGTTTTGAATATTGAAAGAAACTTTATAAGAAAAACAAAAGAAAAGATAGAGTATGCTAATGATGAAAGATTTAAAATGGCAAACAATTCAAATAAATTTAGATTACTTTCCGATACTATACAAGAAATAATATTATTTATATTTATAATATTAGGTATCTTATTAGTAACAAAAGATTTACTTACTGCATCAAATTTAGTTGTACTTTATATGTATCAAGATAGAATTTATTATAATTTACTTTTTTATATTACTAACTTAATTGATCAAATAAAAAACTTTAACTTATCAAGTAATAGAGTATATGAAGTAATAGATGATAATACTATGGAAAAAGAAAAATTTGGGAATAAGAAAAAAGAAAAACTAAAAGGAAATATTGAATTTAAAAATGTTAGTTTTTCTTATAATAATAATGATATGATTTTAGAAAATTTAAGTTTTAAAATAAACGAAAATGAAACAGTAGCTATAGTAGGAAAAACAGGTAGTGGAAAAAGTACAATATTATCTTTAATAGATAAATTATATGAAATAAATTCTGGGAAAATTACAATAGATAATATTGATATAAATGATTTTGACAAAGATAGTTTGAGAAATAATATATCTATTATTACACAATCCCCATATATTTTTAATTTTACTATTAAAGAAAATTTAAGTTTAGTAAAACCAGATATGACTAAAACTGAAATGATAAATGCATGTAGTTTAGCTTCACTACATGAATTTATAGTGTCTTTACCAAACGGTTATGATACAATACTTGGTGAGGATGGAATAAATTTAAGTGGAGGACAAAGACAAAGATTAGCTATCGCAAGAGCTCTCTTAAAAGATACAGAAATCATATTATTTGATGAAGCAACAAGTGCTCTTGATAATACAACACAAAAAGAAATAATGGAAGCGATAAATAATATGAAAGGAAAGTATACTATTATAATAGTTGCACATAGGCTTTCAACAATAAAAAATTCTGATAGAATTATATTTATTGAAAATGGAAAAGTTAAAAGTGAAGGTACACATGAACAGTTAATTAAAAAATGTAAAGAATATAAAAACTTATATGAAAGTGAGATAGAAAAATGATAAATGTAGTATTATTTGAACCAGAAATACCACAAAATA
>USDC01000002.1 GCA_900553435.1 uncultured Mycoplasmatota bacterium | reverse complement strand
CCTGCAAATAACAAGCTAATATTTATTATACCTGATTTTTCTAGTTTGTCAACACTAACCAAGCCTTTTCTTCTTCTAACTATAAGTATTTTGTCATTATAAAATTATTTAATATTTTTATGTATACACTATATTTTATTTCAAAAATAAAAATATATTACTATAATTATTTATTTTTGATATTATTGTTCATATTTTCAATAATGTCATCTGCCAGATTATACCACTTTAATTGGACACAAAACCTCTTTTTTTCAAATTTAGGGTTATAATTTAAACATCTATCTACAGGTTGAACAGTTAGTGGACCAAAGTGTACTGCTGTTGAATAGCTATTTGCTTTTTTGATTATTATATTCTTTATGTCTTCTTTTTTTATCCAAATAAAATCATCATTTACACCAAAAAGTAATGCATCAATATATTTATTTGAGTTTCTTCCCTTTAGTACAAATCTTTCTGCAGCTTTTTCTAATAATTTTTTATTATTTATACAATCATTGATTTTATCAATTTTTTCTTGATTTTCCTTTTTATATTCTTCTGCGGACAATCTTTCTTTACCTGTTCCATTTGTGGTTCCATCTGCATATTGATATTTTAAATATTCTATTATTATTTCCTTTTCAACTCCGTTTTCAATTAAGAAGTGTATAAAACTTGAAATTCCCTCAACATGAACTGAGTTTTTAATACCTTTTTTAATACTAATATATCTTCTTTCATTATTTATTGAAATTACAATGTCATATTTTTTCTTTGTAAAATCTACCCAACAAATTATTAAATTATCGTCTTTTATACCATTAAAAATATCTTCTATAAAACTTCTGTACATTAAGTTAAGCTCTGAAACATATTTTCCATTCAATTCATTACGAATTTCTATTTCGTTTTGATATCCATTAATTTCTTTATTAAATACCATTTTACACCTCCTACTTATTTTATTATCCAAACAAGTACGAAACTCTTTTTATTTCGTTATCGAAATTAGATTTTACTAATTATTCCTTTATGTTATTATATTATTGGTGGAAAAGTATGAATGATAAAATAAAAATATTAAAGAAAATGATAGATGAATCAAATTATATTGTGTTTTTTGGTGGTGCTGGGGTATCTACAGAAAGTGGGATACCAGACTTTAGGAGTCCGGATGGATTATATAACGAAAAATACAAGTATCCACCAGAAGAAATACTTAGTCATTATTTTTTGATTAATAACTCAAGCGAGTTTTATAAATTTTATAGAGAAAAAATGGATAGTAGAAAATATAAACCAAATATAACTCATACATATCTTGCTAAATTAGAAAAAAGCGGTAAGCTAAAAGCAGTTATTACTCAAAATATAGATAATTTACACCAGAGAGCAGGCAGTAAAAATGTGATTGAACTTCATGGTAGCATATATAAAAATTATTGCATAAAATGTGGGAAAACATTTGATGAAAACATTATTTTTAATTCTAAGGGTATTCCATATTGTCAGTGTGGTGGTATGATTAGACCAGAAGTAACTCTTTATGGGGAAGAGTTAGATACTAATTCTGTTAGTGAAGCAATATATCATATAAGTAAGGCAGATATGCTTATAATTGGAGGAACTTCACTTACTGTTTATCCTGCTTGTTCATATATTAATTTTTTTAATGGTAAATATAAAGTATTAATAAATAATAGTGCTACTTCTTTTGATGAAAATGTAGACCTTTTAATAAATTCTAAGTTAGGAGATGTTTTTAAATGTCTATGAAAGAAGAAATAATAAAACTTTTTGATAAAGGTGAAATAGTAAAATTTACTAAAGTAGAAAATTATCCTGAGTTAGAAAAAAAATATGAAATTCAAAAACAATTAGGTATAAAAACTCCTTTTAGGGATGAGGATGATGTGAAGTTTAAGTTAAAGGATTATTTTCCTGAATATAATTCAATTATTGTTCTAGGAATGCAATATCAATTATCTAAAAATATTTCTTCAGAAGAGGTATTTTTGTCGTCTTCTTCTTGGGGGACTGACTATCACACAGTGTTAAGAAAGAAGTTAGGAGTAATAAGTGATTATTTGAGAAAACATGGATACAAAAGTAAGATTTTCGTAGATAATAATGAACTGGATGAGAGGTATATTGCTTATAAAGCGGGTTTAGGTTTTTATGGAAAAAATCATTTGCTTATTAGGCACCAATTTTTTTATTGGTTTATTATTTACAGATGCTTTATTTGTATATGATAAGGAAGTTAAAAAAACATGTTTATCATGTAATAAATGTATTAACGCTTGTCCTACTAATGCTCTTGGTAAGGAAGTTTTAGATGTTGGTAAGTGTTTAAGTTATTTGACTCAAAAAAAGAATTTAACAGAAGAAGAAAAAGAAGAGTTTAATAACTGTATATATGGGTGTGATATTTGTTCTAATGTATGTCCTCATAATAAAAATGTAGAAAAAACAACTAATTTTTTACCTACTGGAATAGAATTTATTAAAGTAAAAGATTATAAACATCTTTCTAATAAAGAATGGAATGAGAAATATAAAGATTCTTCTTGTTCTTGGAGGGGGAGAAATGTTTTTGAGAGAAACATAAATATTTACAAAGAAAAGCTAGAAAAAAAATAGGGTATATGTTAGAATGTAATAGGAGGATACATATGAAAAAAATTGAAGAAAAAAGGACAATTCCTATAAAAAATTATTTTATATTAGGTATAATATGTATTATAACGATTTTACTTACAATTTATGTTAATGCTTGGATAAAGACTTATAAAGCTAATGCATATAGTACAAGTCCACTTAGTGGTTATATTAATGAAATTAACATAAATGAGTTAAAAGAACCTTTTATGGAGATAAATAAGGTTATCTTGTATGTGGGTTATACTAATGACCAAAAACTTTTTAATGAAGAGAAAGAACTTCTAAGTGAAATACAAAAAAAAGAGTTGACTCCTTATGTAATTTATTTAAATGTTACAGATGATAAAGATTATTTAAGTGTATTACAAGAAAAATTTGATATAGATAAAACTGATATGGATGAGGCACCAATGTTTATATATATAAAAGATGGAAAAGCAGAAGATGTTGTTAATGTAAGTGATAAAAATAAACTTACAGAAGATTTTATGGATATGGTAAAAGATAATGATTTAGGGGATGAATATTAATCCTCTTTTTTAATTAAATAAAATATGGTATACTTTTAATATCATAGAAAGGGGTTAAGCTATGAAAAAGGTTCTTTTATTTTTTATGTTTTGTGCTTTTGTTTTTACTCCTTTAAGTGTAAAAGCAGCGTGTGATTATAATGACCAAAGTGAACTTATAGAGCTATCTAAACATATTGATTATACTTATGATTATAAAGATGATATTTATTTTTTTGATGTTAAGCTATATAATGTTGTTCCAGAGTTAAAAATAACATATAAAGAAAAAGATTTTTTAGGAACTAATAATCAAGTGATTTTACGAAATATTAATAGAGATGAGAACAGAATTAGTGTATTTGGTTCAGTTTCCTCTAAGTGTCCAGATTTTCATGTGAGAGATATTGATTTAGAGTTACCGATTTATAATGTTTATTATGAAAGTACTGATTGTAAGGATTATCCAGATTTTAATTATTGTAGAGAGTTTTTGTCAAAAGAAATAACAGATGAAGAGTTTAATACTGCCTTAGCAGAATATATAGTTGATAAAGAAATGAGTGAAAATTCTTTAGATAGCGAGAGTATTTTAGAAGAATTTTTAACTAAAGAAAATATTATTTTGTTATCTATATCATTTGTGATTTTGATAATTATTATAATTTTTGTAGTTAAAACTCTTAAATTGAAAAAATTATAATCAAATTTATTGTATGTGTTGATTTTAAATTTGATTTTTTATATAATGTTTTATAGTAGATAGGAGAATAATTATGGGAAATTTTGGAGTTGCATTTAAAAGATTTATTAAAAATAAAAATACTGTAACTATAATATGTGTGATACTTATAGTAGCAGTTATTTGGATTGGATATTCATGGAGAATAAAAAGTCAAACTAATCCAGTTAGAGTTCCATATGCTACTCAAGATATACAACCAAGAACAAGGATAACAGCAGAAATGATTGGATACATGGATGTACCTGCGAGTATGCTGCAGGATAATACAGTTAGAAGTATTGACCAAATTGAAGGGAAATATGCTAACTACAACACAGTAATACCAGAGGGAAGTTTATTTTATAGCTCTACATTGGTTAATTTTGAAGATATGCCAGACTCAGCATTTAGTGATATACCTGATGGATATACTGTAGTTAGTTTACCAGTTAATAATGATTCGACTTATGGTAATTCAATTTATCCTGGTAACTATATTGATTTATATTTTAAGTCAGCCTCATCTGATGGAAGACTACTTTTAGGTAAGTTAATTGAGAGTATAGAAGTTCTTGATGTTAGAGATTCAGCTGGTCAACACGTGTTTGAAAATACAGCTGAGACAAGAACTCCTGCATATTTATTGTTTGCTGTGCCAGAAGAAATGCATTTGTTACTTAGAAAAGCATTATACATTTCTGGAACTGAAATAATTCCTGTTCCAAGAAATGCTGAATATACTAAAAATCCTAGTGAAACTGTAGTAAGTAGTAAATATATTGAAAACTTCATATTATCACAAACAGTTACAATACCTGATGAAAAGTTACCAGCGTTGTCTAACTCTGGAAATGATGATGATAAAGCAAATGAAGAAGAAGCAGAAGATTAATTAATTATAGAATAAGAAGGGGAATAGCTATGAATGATTCTATTTTTTCACAAGTTGATTTTGGCCCCATTCAAGCATTCTTAGATAATGATGATTTAACAGACTTATCTTACAGTAATGGAGGACAAGTTTGGGTTACATCATTAACAAAAGGTGTATACCAAGTAAATGTGCCTGAGATTAATGATGCGTTAATTGAAAAGATTGCGTTTCAATGTTCAAATGTTAGAGGTGAGACATTTAATATGGCAAAACCTTTCTTGGATGCTGAAAGTACAGAGTTGCGTTTGAACTTTGTTCATCAATCAATCGCAACTAATGGGATTGCGTGTTCTATTCGTAAAACACCATCAAAAATCAGATTAAATAAGGAAAAATTATTAAGAGAAAATTATGTATCTTTAAAAGTACATGATTTTCTGTTTAAGTGTGTTGAGGGACACTGTAATATTATGGTTAGTGGGGAAACTGGTAGTGGTAAGACTGAACTTGTAAAGTATTTAGCTAGCCATACTAAAGAAAATGAAAAAATTATAACTATAGAAGATACTTTGGAACTACACTTAGATAAAATTTTTCCTCATAGAGACATAATAGCTATGAAAACAAATAATATCGCTTCTTATTCAGATGTGTTAATAACATGTATGAGACAAAATCCAAGATGGATTTTACTTAGTGAAGTTCGTAGTGCTGAGGCTGTTACTGCGGTAAGAAACAGTATATCTTCAGGTCATAATATTTTATCTACAATTCACTCAGATAGAGCAAGAAATATTCCGCTTCGTATGTATTCACTTTTGGAAACAAACTTAGATATAGAACAGTTTCTAGAAAGTATACATAGATATATTCAAATTGGTGTTCACTTAAAAGGGTATAACTCTGCAAGATATAAGAGATATCAAAGAGAAATTACTGAGGTTGTAGAGTTTTATGTAGATGAAGATAATAATGCAAGGTCTAGGGTGCTTTACACAAAGGATACAAGAGGTAGAGAAACTTATAATAACCCTAGTAAATATTTGTTAAATTATTTATCTGAACAAGGAATAGATTTACCAGATAATATTTTTGTTAATGAAAATTTAACTATTAATCAACCTACTGACATTGAAACATTAACTTTGTAATAAAAGTTTAGAAAAAGAGAGGGTAAAAATGATTGAAATGATTGTAATTGCTCTAGTTCTTTTGTTTATGATTGTTTACAGAAAAAGTAATGGTGATATACGTAAATACATAAGCGAAAATTCTGGAGAAGCAACAAATAAATATAAAAAATATTCTTTTAAAGCTGTTAGAAAAAAAGCAAAAGAATTAGGTCAAGAATATACTGTAAGGCAATATGTTTCACAAATATTTATTTTTGGAATTATTGCTGGTGGTATTGCTTATTTATACTTTTATAATTTTATAATTGTAATCATTTATGCTGGTGTTGCAATCCTTTTTATCCCGTATCTTACTTATTTAAGATGTAATAGAGTTTATAGTGAATTTATTTTTGAACAAATACAAATTTATACAACAAATGTTATTATGGAGTTTAATACAACTCAAAGTTTTGTTAAAAGTTTAGAGGGTGTAAGGGATTCTGGTGTTTTGGAAGACCCAGTACTTACAGATGTAAAAACAATGATAGATATGTCTTATCAAAACGGAACTATTGAGGAGTCAATTGAGTTTTTTAATGCGAAGTATGATTATCATATTGTAAGGAATATGCATCAATTGTTTTTACAAATAACTAACGAAGGTTCGCAAGACTCTTCAGAATCACTAGAAAATATGCTTATGGATATTGACCAATTAGTTGAAAGTGTTTATAGAGATAGACTTGATAGACAAAACTTTCATAAAAGGTTTGTAACTTTTGGTTTAGCTTTATATTTGCTTGTAATGTTAGTACAAATAATGCTTGGAAGAGATTCGTATATAGAGTTATTAGAACAATGGTTTATTGTGATACTGCTTCATACAATTGTACTTATAAATGCACTCTTCTTACTAAACGGAGAAAGATATTATAATGAAGATGTAGGAGGAGAATAATGATTGAGATTATAATAGCAGGTTTACTTTTGTTTTTTGTACTTAGTTATACAGGCAAAATTAGTGGAAATCAATTTTTAAAAGATAATAATAAGTTTTTTAGTGTAGTTAAAGAACTAGATTATGAGTTTTTAGTAAGAAGTAAATATGGAGATACAGTAGATGTTGAAAAGTTGTTTGAAAAGCGTATTAAACTTTCAATAATAACTATTTTAATAGCTACAGTGTTTCTATCAGTAAATTTTACATTTGTAAATTTAATAGTTGCAGTATTGTTAGTTTTCTTTGTATATAAAAGCAGTTATATGAATTTAAAATCATATTATAGACGTCATTTGCATGATATTGATTTGCTTTTACCATATTATTTAAAAAGTTTGGAAATATTAATACAACACTATACAGTTCCAGTTGCAATTGGTAAGTCTATTAATTCAGCACCTCCAATTTTTAAAGATGGACTAAGAGAGTTAATTGCCGCGATTAATGCTGGGAATGCTACAATAGACCCTTACATGGATTTTGCAAAAAAATATCCCGTTAGAGATTCTATGCGTATGATGAGACTACTTTATAGATTAGGACTAGGTTCACAAGAAAGAAAACAAGCTCAATTGTTAGTATTTTCAAGAACAATTTCAAATTTACAAGCAAAAGCAAGGGAAACAAAATACAAAGAAAGACTAGAACGTATGGAGAAAAAAACAATGGCAATGCTTACAGTTGCAGGTTTTGGAATAATGATTATACTTGTTTTTGCAATAATACAAATGTTTCAAATTTAGGAGCTATATGCTTCTTTTTTTCTTTTAAAAAAAATAAAAGAATAGTATAATAATAGTGGTGAATAAAATGGATAGAGTTAAAGAATTAGTTGCTTTGTTAAATAAATATAATTATGAATATTATGCGCTTGATAATCCATCAGTTACTGATATGGAATATGATAGATTAATGCAAGAATTAATGATGCTTGAAAAAGAACATCCAGAATGGAAACTTCCTGATTCTCCGACAGATAGAGTTGGTGGTTTTGTTGTAGATAAGTTTGATAAAGTTGAACACAGAATTCCAATGTTTAGTTTAAGTAATGTTTTTAATGAGGAAGAAGTAAAAAGTTTTTGTGAAAAAATATGTGAGGAATTTAAGGATGCGGAATTTGTTTGTGAACTTAAAATAGATGGTCTTGCAATATCATTAGAATATGAAGATGGTGTTTTAGTGCGTGCTTTAACTCGAGGTAATGGTGTTGTAGGTGAAGATGTAACCTATAATGTTAAAACTATAAATAGTATTCCACTTCGTCTTAAAAGTAATGTAGATATCAATGTTCGTGGCGAAGTTTATATGAAAAAAGAAGTTTTTAATGCTTTAAATGAAAAAAGGAAAGAAGAGGGTTTAAGTTTATTTCAAAATCCAAGAAATGCTGCGGCTGGTTCGCTTAGACAACTTGATTCGAGAATAGCAAGAGAAAGAAAGTTAGATGCATTTTTGTATCATTTACCAAATTCTGGCCTTGAAACTCACTATGAAGCTTTAGATTATATTAAAAATTTAGGATTTAAAGTAAATCCGAATATTAAACTGTGTAAGAATATAGAAGAAGTATTGGAATATATAGGTTATTGGACTTCAAAAAGGGATACCTTGCCTTATGAAATAGATGGAATAGTAATTAAACTTAATAATATTCGTGAACAAGATGAACTTGGATTTACAGCTAAATATCCTAAGTGGGCTACTGCATATAAGTTTCCAGCAATGATGGTTGAAACAAAACTTAAAGATATAATTTTTACAGTAGGTAGAACAGGTATGATAACACCTAATGCTGTACTTGACCCTGTAAAACTTGCTGGCTCAACAGTTAAGAGGGCTACGCTTCATAATGAAGAGAATATAATCAAAAAGGATATTAAAATAAATGATTATGTATTTATTAGAAAAGCAGGTGATGTAATCCCAGAAGTTGTAAAAGTTGATTTAGAAAAAAGAGAAAATGTAAAAGATTTTAAGATGATTACAAATTGTCCTATTTGTAATGCAACTTTAATAAAAAAAGAAGATTATGTTGATTTTATGTGTCCAAATGAAAATTGTCCTGCAAGAAACATTGAAAAACTTATTCATTTTGTTAGTAGGAATGCAATGAATATTGAGGGTCTTGGAGAAAGAATTATTGAAGACTTTTATAATTTTGGTTTTATAAGAAGTTTTTTAGATATATATAAACTTAAAGATAAAAAAGAAGAATTAATAACTCTTGAGGGTTTTGCAAATAAAAAAGTAAATAATTTACTTAATTCTATTGAAGAGAGTAAAAATG
Organism: uncultured Mycoplasmatota bacterium; assembly: GCA_900553435.1. GTDB lineage: Bacteria > Bacillota_I > Bacilli_A > RF39 > UBA660 > UMGS1611. The sequence goes on along the minus strand of USDC01000002.1, from coordinate 8,573 downwards.
CAACATTAGATAGGTTTTTATTTGCTTTAGGAATACCAGGTATAGGAGAAAGGACTGCTAAAATTTTAGTTAATAAATATAATAATATAGATGATTTTAAAAATTTAACAGAAGAAGAATTGTTAAAAATCAATGATATAGGTCCTATACTCGCAGAAAATATTATATCTTATTTTAAAGATAAAGATAATTTAGAAATGATTGAACAACTAAAGAAAATAGGTCTTAAAATGAAGTATGTTAAAACTTTAGTTAATGAGGATGAGAATTTTGTTAATAAGACTTTTGTAATAACAGGTACTTTTGATTTTGCTACTAGAGATGAAATAAAGAAACTTATTGAACAAAAAGGTGGAACTACTTCTTCAAGTGTTTCTAAGAAAACAGATGTTGTTATGGTAGGAAGTGAACCAGGAAGTAAGTATGATAAGGCTGTTAGTTTAAATATTGAAATTTGGGATGCAAATAAAACGTACAAAATGTGTAATTTTTAATGTAAACTAGCATTGAAATATAAAATATTGTATAATTATCTGTAGTATTGAGGTGACGTTATGAAAAAATTAAAAAGGTTGTATAAGAAAAATAAAGTATTATTTATTCTTACAACAATTGCAATAGTATGTATTTTAGTAATTTTAATTGGTTTGTTAACTAGTTTTTATAAAAAGTCTAATACTAGTAAATATGGAGATAGATTAGATGGTATAGAAGAAGTAGAAATTAGTGATTCAGCTAGAGAAGATATTGTCTCATTTTATGAGGAAAATGACAAAGTAAATGAAGCAAGCGTTGATTTAAAGGGAAAAATAGTTTATATTATCATAGATGTTGTAAAAGGAACAACAAAAGCACAAGCACAAACTTTGGCTAATAGTGGGTTAAAGGAATTTAGTGAAGAAGAAGTTGATTACTATGATTTTCAATTTATAGTTACTTGTGAAGATGAAAAAGATAGTAAGATATATCCAACTATGGGTTATAAAAATAATACAAGTGCTAAAGTTGCTTGGATTAATAGGAAATGATGGTGTTAAACTATGAAAAAAGGTAGAATAATAAAGAAATATGTTATGATAATCGCACTTATTTTAGTAGTAATAGGTGCTTTTGTCGCTTTAATGATATTTTTAAATAACAATAAAAACAGTTATACTTTACTTGAAAAACGTTGGTTAAGTGATAATGCTAGCACAGTAGTTAGAGTTAAAGTTGATAATGATATTCCTGTGTTTTCTAGTAATGGTGATGGAGTATTTTATGACTTTTTAAGTGATTTAGAAAAAGATGCTGGTGTATCTTTTGATATTGTTACTAGTGGAAGTGGAGATTATGAGTTTACTGCGACTGATAATAGAAATGAGGATAACTTATTGTTTTTTACAGATGTTTATTCTGTTGTTACAAGTAAAGATGTAGAAGTTAAGTCTTTAGAGGATTTAGAAGAATTAAAAGTTGGAATAATAAAAAGTGATGAAAAAGCTGTTAATAATTATTTTTCAAATAAAAATGATGTTACTATAACTACTTATGATGATTACACAAAATTAAAACAAGCTTTAAGCAATAATATTGATGTAATGATAATACCTACTAATAGATATCTAGAAGATATTTTAGTAAGTGATTTAAAAGTAATATATCAACTTGATGGACTTAATAAGTATTATGAACTTAATACTGAAGTTGGTAGTGAAGAGTTAAATTCTGTTATGAAAAAGTTTTTGAACAAATGGGAAGATGTTTTAAAAACTAATTATAATGAATATTTATTAAATCTTTATACAACTAGTGAAAATATATCTGAAATGGATATAGAATCTATTACAAGAAAAGATTTAGTAGTTGGATATATTAATAATGTTCCTTATGAAGGAAGAATTCAAAAGAATTTTACTGGTATTACAAATGAATATTTAGAAGGTTTTGCTGATTTTAGTGGTGTAACTTATAGATATAGTGATTATGAAAATGCTAGTGAATTAGATAGTGCTTTAAAAAATGGTGATGTTGATATAGTTCTTAATTATAGTGGACTTTCAAATAGTAATTATGAAGAAAGTCAAAATATCACTGCTTCTGATTATGTAGTTTTAGCACATCAATCAAATGATATCGTAGTAGATAATATCTCAAGTTTAAAAAGTACTAAAGTTACTATGTTAAAAGATAATGCACTAACAAAATATTTTAAAGAACAAGATAGTTTTGCAATTAAGGAAGAAGAAAATGTTAAAAAACTTCTTAAGAATTTAAATGAAGATTCTGTTATATTAATTGATAAAGTAGTTTATGAAGCAAATAAAACTGGTAAACTAAAAGATTTTTCAATTAGATATATGGAAGATAATAATATTGGATATAATTTCCTTACTAAGAAGAGTAGAAAAACTCTACCAGAAATGTTAGATTTTTATTTAACAACAACAAGTGCTAAACAGTTAGTAGAAAAAGGAACTTATAATACAGTTGAAAATATAAAAAATAATACTATATTAGGTTTTGTTTTAACTAATATTGTTTATGTTATTATAATAATTCTTATTATTTTAGCTATTTTATGGAAATATAGAAAAAGAGTTAAAGTTCAAAAGAAAATCAAAAAAGAAGATAAAATGATGTATATAGATGTAATGACTAATCTTAAAAACAGGAACTTCTTAAATGATAATATTGAACTATGGGATAGTAATAAAGTTTATCCTCAAACAGTAATAGTTATAGATTTAAAAGGTATTAAAGAAATTAATGATACAAATGGGCATGAAGAGGGAGATAGACAAATTAAAGCTGCAGCTAATATACTTATTAAGACTCAAAGAGAAAATTCTGAGGTTATGAGAACAGATGGAAATGAGTTTTTGATATATTTAGTTGGGTATAATGAAAAGGTTATCACAACTTATTTGCATAAATTAAATAAAGAGTTTAAAAATCTTCCATATGATTATGGAGCTAAGTTTGGATATTCAATGATAAATGATGAAATAAAAACATTAGATGATGCGATTAATGAAAGTTTAATAATGATGAATGATAATGATTGAGGTAGAACATGAAAAATAGGCTAAAAAAGTTTTGGAAGAATTTAGTTAGTATTTTAAGTAAAAAAGAACTTAGTATTTTGCCAGGACAACTGGCTTTCTTTTTCGTTCTTTCTGTTATTCCTATTTTAATGTTAATATTTTTAACAGCAAATTGGCTTAATCTTTCTTATGATATTATAACTAATTTTGTTAAAGAGTCTTTTTCAAGAGATATAGCTGAGTTTATAACTCCACTTATAAGTGGGAAAACAATTGATTTTAAGTTTGTTGTATTTATTATAATTGCATTTTTTATAGCAACCAATGGAGCTCACTCAGTAATTATTACTTCAAATACAGTATTTAATATACCAAATAGTAAGGTTTTACCTAGAAGAATTAAATCAGTTATATTAACATTTATAATGATAACTTTGATGATATTTGTGCTTCTTGTACCTGTTTTTGGTCAAAGTCTACTTAATTTAGCTGATTTCTTTGGAGTTCAAAATGAGGTACTACAGTTATTTCATGCGATTTTACCATATATTAAATGGCCTATTTCAATGTTTATAATATTCTTCTTTATAAAAGTAATTTATACTATCGCACCTGATGCACAAATTCCAAGTAAGTATGTAAATAGGGGAGCAATATTTACTACAGTATTTTGGATGATAAGTTCATTTTTGTATTCATATTATATAAGTAATATAGCAAGGTATGATTTGTTTTATGGAAGTTTATCTAGTCTTATTATATTAATGTTATGGTTTTATTTAATGGCTTATATTTTTGTTGTAGGTCTTGCGATAAATTATAGGAAAGTTGAAATTCATATTGAAAGAACTAATTCACTTAAGTTAGATGAAATAAAGAAAAAGGAAGAAGAATATAATAATAAAATGTTAAAAAGTGTGGATATAAAGAAAAAATAATTTTTTAGTAAATTGCATATTTATTTAAATTCTGCTATAATTATATGGATAGAAGGAAAAAAGTATGAAAAAGTTAAAAAATGTTAATTTAAAAGATAAATTTAATAGCTTTTTAAAGTTTTTAAAAGTAAACTTTAAAAAGTATTTTTCAACAAATATTTTATTTTTGTCATTTGTAATTTTATCATTATTTATTGCATATATGGTTAGAGTATATACAATAGGTAATTTTTTTGAGATTAAACCAATTATAGTTGATTTAAGTATAATCATAATAATAGGTGCATTTGGTTATCTAATTAAGCCTAAAAATCAATTTAGATATTTTTTTGTTTGGCTTTGTTTTTTTACATTTTTAGGAATAGCAAATGCAATTTATTATGAGTTTTTTATGTCTTTTGTTTCAGTAAATTTAATAAGTGCATTAGGTCTTGTAGGGGATGTTGATGATTCTGTTGCTGATAAGTTAAACATATTACATTTTATATATTTATTAGCTCCTATAGTTTTCTTTATAATTCATAAGAAACTTTATAAGAAGAATTATTATTTTGAAGTTTCAAAAGTAGAAAAAGGAAAGAAGATGTTTTTAAAAACTTTAGTTGTTGGTGGTGCGACTATTGGAATTATTCTTCTTACTTTATCTGGAACTGAAGTTAGTAGGTTTGTTAAACAATGGAATAGAGAGTATATTGTACAAAGATTTGGAATATATACTTATACTTTTAATGATGTTATACAAAGTGTACAACCTAAAATTAATACATTATTTGGATATGATGAGGCAGCACGTGAGTTTAGGGAATTTTATAATAATAAAGAAGATACACCAGATAATAAATATACAGATATTTTTAAAGGAAAGAATGTAATATTTATTCATGGAGAAAGTATACAAAACTTTTTAGTTGATTTAGAATTTAATGGTAAGGAAGTTACTCCAAATATAAATAAACTAGCGCATGAGGGAATGTATTTTTCAAACTTTTATCCTCAAATAAGTGTAGGAACAAGTAGTGATACAGAATATACTCTTACAACTGGTTTAATGCCAAGTAATAGTGGAACGGTTTTTGTAAGTTATTTTAATAGAACTTTTAGAGGAATGCCAATGTATTTTTCTAATTTAGGATATTATACTTTTAGTATGCATGGTAACAAAGCAGATTTTTGGAATAGAAAAGTAATGCATAAGAATTTAGGTTATAAGAAGTTTTATGCAGAGGATACTTATGATATTGATGAAGTAGTTGGTCTTGGTCTTTCAGATAAATCTTTCTTTAGACAAATAACACCAATAATAAGTGAAATAAGAAATACAAAAGCTCCGTTTATGAGTACAGTTATTACATTATCTAACCATTCTCCATTTAATGATGTAGAAAAGTATGGTGAATATGATGTGAGTATGAAATATCAAACTACTGATGCAAGTGGTAAGAAAGTTACTAAAGTCGCATCATATCTTGAAGATACTGAGATGGGAAGATATTTAAAATCAGCTCATTATGCAGATGAAGCTTTTGGTGAGTTTATGACATATTTAGATGAAGCTGGTATACTTGAGGATACAGTATTAGTTTTCTATGGTGACCATGAAGCTAGATTAGGTAAAAAAGAGTTTGATAGAATGTATAATTATGACCCTGAGACTGACTCTATAAAAGATGAAGATGACCCTACATATAAAAAGATGGAAAGTTATGAGTATGAGCTATTAAAAAATACACCATTTATTATTTGGACTAAGGATAAAAAATATCAACAAGAAGTAACAGATGTTATGGGAATGTATGATGTTTTACCAACAATAGGTAACATGTTTGGTTTTTATCCAAGGTATGCTTTAGGAAATGATATTTTTAGTGATAGTGAAAAGATAGTAATCTTTCCTAATGGTAATTTCTTAACTAATAAAGTATATTATAATAATTTAAAAGACCAATATGTATCATTAAAAAATGAAGCAATTGATAGAGAATATATAGATAGATTAAAGGAATATACTGATAAGAGATTAGAGGTTTCTAATTCGATTATAGTGCATGATTTAATAAAAACTGAAGAAGCAAATTTAGATAATTAAGAAAGGAAATTTTTATGAAAAGAAAAAGGCTTAATAAGAAAAGATTATTTAATTTCTTTATGATAATAATTGCTTTAGTTTTATTTGCACTTGTAGCTTTTAAAGTTGTTAGTGATTTAAATAAAGATAATGCTAAAGTTGAAAAGAAACAGTTAGATATTATAGAACCATATGGTTATAAACTTGATGATAGAGATACTTCTACTTATAAAAAGTATTTTAATGAATTAAAAGAAGTGTTAAAGGAAGAACCTATTGATGAAGAAAAATACGCAGAACTTTTAACAAAGTTATTTATAACTGATTTTTATACTTTAGATAATAGATTAACTAGTACAGATATTGGTAGTTTAGAGTTTATACATGAGGCTCAAGTTGATAATTTTATATTAAATGCTGAGGAAACTATGTATAAGACTGTAGAAAGTGATTTATATGGAGAAAGAAAACAAGAACTTCCAGTAGTTAAAGAAGTTACAGTAGAAAGCATAGAAGAAACAACTTATACTTATAATAATAATGAGTATGATGCATATAGAGTTACTGCTTCATGGACTTATAAAAAGGATTTAGGTTATGAAGATGAGGGTGTATTTATTTTAATGAAAGATAAAGATAAACTTAATGTTGTTGAAAAAGTAAGTAAAGAAGAAGACACAGACGAATAGATAAGCTGTGTCTTTTGTTTTTGTTTTTTAGTATAAATGATTAATTTAATGATAAATGTTTTTTAAATGCACTAAAAAAGAGATACAGGAGTATCTCATTGTGTTGTGGTTGGATTATTAGGAGTGCTTTCTTCTGGAGGTGTAGTAGTTTCATTTCCACCTGTATCAGGAGTAGAAGGCTTTTCATATTCACCATCACCAGTACTATCGTCCTCAGGTGTTTCTATAGGTTCCTCAGTTGATGAGACTTCTTCTTCCTCTTCTTTAGGTGTAACAACAGGTGTGTTGTTTGTTTCTACTTTTTCTTCTTCTTCCTCTTCATCTGAGTATGAGCTAGATTGTAAATCAGTTCTTCTAGCTTCATTATATTCACTGTCTCCAGCTACGTATCTTTCATATTCATCATTAATTGAAAAGCTAAATTCTTTTACTGGAGTTGCTTTTTTAATACCTAAATTAATTTCCATTACTTCTATTATATCTGCGAGGCTTCCTTTATAGTATTGGAATGTGTACATTCCACCAACATATTGGTCATATCCTCTTAAGAATGTTTTTTGAATATTAAATGTACTATCATCAGAAAACATCATTCTTTTTCCAACATTATATAACGAAAGTATTTGATTTGTTGTTAAGTTTGTATCTATGTTTTTACTAATCGCAGTAAGTATGTCATAGAAATCAGTCGCAGAATTAATATTTTTTAACTGTTTTAACATACCTTCTACTACAAGTTGTTGATTTTGTCCTCTAGCGAAATCTCCTAATGCAAGTGTTTTTCTGTGTCTTGATAAGGCAAGTGCTTGTTCACCATTTAATTTTTGTTCACCTTTTTTAAGACATATTTGTTTGCTTCCCCAAAGTCTATCACTATTTTGTTCACAGAAGTTAATTGGAACGTCTACTGTTATACCGCCAAGAGCATCAACAAGTTCTACAACGCCTTTGAAGTTTATTTTTGCATAATAGTCAATTGGTATTCCAGTTAAGTTCTCTACTGTATCTATCATACACTCACTACCACCGTAGGCAGCACTGTTTATTTTGTTTTCTCTATTTCCATTACAAGAGATTGGAACGTATGTATCTCTTGGTATAGAAAACATTGTAGCATTTAGAGTTTTAGGATTAAATGTAATCATCATTATGGTATCACCATTAAATGCTTGATTAGGATTAAGTCCATCTTTTTCACTATCTACACCTAAAAGTAGCATAGTAAATGGTTCATCAAGTGATTTCTTTTCAGATTCTTTTTCATTCTTTTTCATAGTTTTACTTTTTTCTAAAATCACTTGTGTTTCATTTTCTATATTTTTATATGACTCTATATTACTAAATGTTATTTTGTAGTTACTACTAACAAAAGCCGCATCTATTTCTTCTTCATATAAGTCTTCCATCATTTCAAGTGAGTCTTCATATTCTATGATTTCATTATCATCTTTTAATTTTTCATCTTTTATCATTTCTTGAGGTATAATATAACCCTCAATATCATTTGTATCTTTTATTATTCCTATTTTGTCATTTTTAAGTTTGTTAACATTTTTAACTCCACTCTTAAGTGTAATTAAATCCGATGTATAAGTTATTTTATCTTTGTTAAAGTCGTTTAATTTATCGTATAAAATGAATATTGCAGTTCCACCAGTACCATAAATTAATATTAATATAATACTTATAATAGAAAGTAGGGTAAACTTAATTTTTTTAAAGTTTCTAAAGCATGATGTAAAAAGTCCTTTAATTATTAGAAAGTCAAAGAATATAATGAATAATATTAACATTATTCTATAAAATGTTTCTATTCCTTGAAGTAAAATTAAATTATAGATTAAAAAACCGCTAC
>USDC01000001.1 GCA_900553435.1 uncultured Mycoplasmatota bacterium | reverse complement strand
TTGAAGTCCATGTAGAATTAGCAACAAAGACAAAGATCTTCTGTGGATGCAGCACTGCATTCGGAGGAGCACCAAATACACATACATGCCCTGTATGTACAGGTATGCCAGGATCTTTACCAGTATTAAATAAACAGGTTGTAGAATACGCTATGGCAGTTGGACTTGCAACAAACTGCGACATCACACAGAACTGCAAATTTGACCGTAAGAACTATTTCTACCCAGATAATCCACAGAATTATCAGATTTCTCAGTTATACTTACCAATCTGTCGAAATGGTAAAGTAGAAATCGATGTTGATGGAGAGAAGAAAGACGTAAGAATCCACGAGATCCATATGGAAGAAGATGCTGGTAAATTGGTGCATGATCCATGGACAGGAGATTCTTTAGTAGACTTTAACCGTTCTGGAGTACCACTGATCGAGATCGTATCTGAACCAGATATGCGTTCTGCAGACGAAGTTATCGCATATCTTGAGAAATTACGTCTGATCATCCAGTATTTAGGAGCATCTGACTGCAAATTACAGGAAGGTTCTATGAGAGCTGACGTCAACTTATCTGTCCGTGAAGTCGGAGCAGAAGAGTTCGGAACACGTACAGAGATGAAGAACTTAAACTCTTTCAAGGCCATCAAGAGAGCAATCGAAGGAGAAATGGAACGTCAGATCGACCTGATCGAGGCAGGAGAGAAAGTCGTACAGGAAACAAGACGTTGGGATGATACAAAGGGAGCATCTTATGCAATGCGCTCCAAAGAAGATGCACAGGATTACCGCTATTTCCCAGATCCAGACTTAGTACCGATTGAGATCAGTGATGAATGGATGGACAAAGTAAGAGAAGCACAGCCAGAGTTCAGAGACGAGAAGAAAGTCCGTTATAAAGAAGAATATGACCTTCCAGACTATGATATCGACATCATTACAGGATCAAAACATCTTGCAGACATTTTCGAAGCAACAATTGCACTTGGATCAGAGCCAAAAGAAGTATCTAACTGGTTAATGGGAGAGACCATTCGTCTGGTAAATGAATCAGAGATGGATATCGACGATGTATCATTCAAACCAGAACATCTTGCAAAACTGATCGAGATGATCAAGAAAAATGAGATCAACAGAAGCGTAGGAAAAGAAGTGTTCGAGAAAGTCTTCAAAGAAAATATCGATCCTGCAGCATACGTTGAAGAACATGGATTGAAATCCATGAACGACGAAGGAGCCTTAAAAGCAACGATCGAAGAGATTGTAGCCAACAATCCGAAATCTGTTGAAGATTACAAAGCAGGTAAGAAGAAAGCCATCGGATTCTTAGTTGGACAGACAATGAAAGCGACACAGGGAAAAGCAAACCCTGGAATCGTTAATAAGATCTTAACTGAGATTTTAGATAATATGTAATTAAGAACAATTCGTTCAAAGGATCACAACACATACAAAAATCAGAATCTGAAATATCAGGTTCTGATTTTTTTGTGTGATAAAACATTGAAATTCATCCCATGAAAACGTACAATATAATTACGTATGTAAAAATAAAAAACAGGATGGAGAGAGTTATGAACAAATACAAAGGTGTCGTATTCTTCGACTACGATGGAACAACAGTTGATGAAGTCGATAATATTGCAACAGCAACACCAAAGACAGTAGAATCCTTGAATAAATTAAAGGAAAATGGTTATCTGACAATGTTATGTTCTGGAAGAACCCACAGATTTCTAGAGATGGACGTGGATAAATTCATGGGAGCGATCACATGTAATGGATCACATACAGAAGTTGAAGGGGAAGTGATCCGTGATATCTGTATTCCAGACGAACTGTTATTTAAAGTAGTCAATGAATATTTTCCAAGAGATACGATCATTCATTTTGATACAAGGGATATCAGTTATTATTTGCATCAGGATGCAGAATTTTTTATGCATCACTGTGAACTGTTTCATCTTCCACAGCGCTGGTATGCACCATGGAAATTCCGCCAGAAAGACAATCATGTAAGTAAATTAGTTATGAATTATAAAGATCCACAAGTAAAGATAGATTTTGAAGAAGAATTTAAAGATGTCTTTACTGTTGCAAAACATGTTCGAGAGAATTTTATTGATATCACATTAAAAGGAGTTACAAAAGGTGATGCAATTGTTGAATTGATCGATAAATTAGGAATCGATAAGAAAGATACTTATGCTTTTGGAGATGCAGACAATGATGTAGAGATGATGGAAGCCGTTGGAACAGGAATTGCTATGGGACGTCACAGCGAAGCCGTTGAAAAGGTAGCATCTATGATCACAGGAACAGTGAAAGAAGAAGGAATCACAACAGCATTAGAGAAGTTAGGACTAATTTAGTATGAAGAATGTAATATTTGATGTAGATGATACATTATATGACTTGATGGAAGCCTTTGATAAAGTTCATAAAGAATTTTTTGAAGACAAGACCAAAGAAGACTGTGAAGAACTTTTCAAACGTTCCAGAATTTACAGTGATGAGGCGTTTTATATGGCAAGAGAAGGAAAAATCAGTCACGACGATGAATTTGCATACCGCATTCAGAAGACTTATAAAGACTCTGGGATTGAAGTAAGCAAAGAAGAGGCAAAGCAATTTGAAGAACGATATCGTTATCATCAAAAACATATTCATGTACCAGATGGCATCAAAGCACTGCTAAGCGAATGTAAAAAGCAGGGAAAGACGATGGGTTTGCTTACGAATGGAACAGTGCGTCATCAGGGAAAGAAATTAAAGACTCTAGGACTTTCTCAATGGTTTGATAAAGATGAGATGTTTATCTCCGATGCAATCGGATATACAAAACCAAATATCAAAGCATTTCAGATCGTACAGGATAAGATGAATCTGATTCCAGAAGAAACATGGTTTGTAGGGGACACCTTTGAGGTAGACGTTGTAGGAGCCAAGAAAGCAGGATGGCATGTAATCTGGTTTAATCATAGAAAACGTCCGATGCCAGAAGGAGATATCAGGCCTGATCTTGAAGTTAGAACAGTTGAAGAACTGATGGATGTAATTACAAAGTAGATAATGTGAAAAAGAAGGTGGAACCAAATGATAAGTTCCACCTTCTTTTATGATTTTAAGATTGAGATGTAATTGTATGAGAGATAAGAAAATTATTTTTTCTTAGTTTTTAAGTTCTTTGCAGATGACCAAGAAGCACGTAAAGTTGTGTTCTTATTATCAACTTTTACAGTTCTTACGGCTCTGACTCTTACATAATACTTCTTATTCTTTTTAAGTTTTGTTAAAACTTTAGAAGAAGATTTAGAAGAAACTTTTACAGTTTTTGCACCTTTGAAGCTCTTAGATGTACCATACTGTACTTCGTAAGAAGTAGCGTTGGCAACTTTACTCCAAGAAGCTTTTAAGGATGTCTTTTTCGCTTTGCTTAATTTAACAGTTGTCTTAGCAGGTGCTTTCGCATTGATCTTGTAAGTTAATTTCTTTGTACCTGTGTAGTTTTTACCATTAAATTTAACAGTTGCTGTATAAGTTCCAGGTTTTTTACTGTTGGAGTTAGAGTAAGATACTGTGTAATTGCTTGCTGCGATTGTTTTGTTGGCAGAATCTTTTGCTACAACAGTAGCTTTCTGAACTTTTCCGTTTTCTGTGAAAGATGTTTTGTTTAATGCGATAGATTTAATCTTGGCGATTGTTGTTGTACTCTTAACATCACCACAGTTAGAGCATTTTACTACGATAGAACCATCTTTAGATGTTGAAGCTGGTGTAGTAATTGTTTCGTAATTCTTCTTTGTGACAGCTTTCATAGCAGCTGTTAAATGAGATGTGCATTCTTTTACAGTACCAGAATAAATAACTTCATCTTTTAAAGCATCAACAGCTTCACCAAGTTCTGTGTCAAGATCTGCCCAAGCCTTGTCCTGTCCATCACAGTAAGAATCTTTGTCAGCTTTCATATCATTTGCCTGATCGATCAGTTTCTGAAGATCGGATTTTTCTGTGTCTGTTGCATCTTTAGCATTTGCGATATTGTCACCTGTAGCCTGAATATTGAATGAGAAGTCCTCATATCCAAGAGCAGAAATAGTAAGTTTCCAGTAACCAGTTCCATCATAATCTTCAGGTAACTGACAACGAATAGATTCTGTTAAACCAAGCTGGATTCCCATAGATTTATGCATCCAGTTGTCAGCAGCAAATTTAGTACCATATGTTGCTAATGGTTTAGAATATGTATCATCATATCCATAGTATGTCCATGTAACAGCCTGCATATTTGAACCAAGATCTCCATAAGCATCACCATTAAGATCGACACGTAAAAACTCACCATAAGAACCTGCACCAGGTTGAACCGTAACAGTAATCTTATCAGAATCCACTTTCTTGATAGCAGTATCTTTTAAACCAGATTCAGAACCAGTTTTGCGGGCACTGAAAGAGAAAGATCCATCAGAGTTTTCTGTAGCTGTTTTTAAACCATTTGTATTTGCTGTTACATTTGCAGTTGCAGTATAAGCAGATAAATTTACTTCGGTGTAACCACCAGTTAAAGTACGACCATTTTCAACAACCTGATATTTGGCTTTTAAATCATTTAATTGAGAAGTTTTAACAGCTACAGGAACATACTTAATACCAGAAACTTTATAATGGGACATTGTATAAGTATTTCCGTTATCAGTAATCTTTCCTTTATTCCAGCTGACAGATGAACCATCTGTTAAATAGATTGTTTTACCATCATCAGACCAGTGGGAAACTTTGTACTCAGGACCAGTTTTACCATCTGCATCTGTAGTAAAGATGGTAGCCATGCACTGATAGCTTCCACGATGTAATCCATGGTTTGCTGTTGCTCGAGTAACAACATCATATCCACCTTTATCTGATTCTTTTTTAGAATCTAAAACATCTGAGCTAGAAGCATCACCAGCATTATAAACATCCTCATGTGCCCAATATTCTGCCCAAGTAAGTCCAACATAACAATATGTCCATTCTTCAGCCTGATCAGCTTCAGCAGCTTTTACAACATGAGCCACATTAAAGATGTTAGCAGTCACAGGAGTAGCTGTGAAAGCCATAGCACCAGTCATGGCAACTGCAAAAGCTTTACCAATTAATCTTTTACGCATATAGTTTTCCTCCGTTTTCTTGTAATAAAATAATAGCGCGTATAATAGTTAGAAGAATCTAACTGCTGGGAAATATGATACCATATGAATAGTTAGTGGACAATAACTACAAATGAGAATAATTATCAATATACTGCCTAGTGACCCGCTTTCGCTCGACTCGCTACGCAACAGATGCTAAATTCGACAGGTGCTATGGTACAATTTAACCTTTAGAATGGCAGATATTGGTATAACATTTACTTTGCAGGTACAATTCAATATAATAAAGAAAGTTAAGAATTTTGTAAGAATTACATTAAGGGAAATTAAAGAATTAATTGTTAAGATAAAACCATCAAAGATACGAGGAGGAAAAACTATGAACCAGCCAAAGATTCTGGTCGTCGATGACGACAAGGAGATCGTAGGGGCGATCAAGAAACGTCTGGAAATGGAAGACTATGAAATTATCACTGCATATAACGGACTGGAAGCAATGGATGTGCTGATGGAACAAGAAGTCCAGCTTTTGATCATAGACGTCATGATGCCAAAGATGGACGGACTTTCAGCTACCATGAAGATCCGTGAAAGCAAGAACATTCCAATTATCATTTTGTCAGCAAAGACAGAAGAAAGCGATAAGATTCTCGGATTATCCATGGGAGCCGATGATTATGTCAGCAAACCATTCCGCCCAGATGAACTGGTGGCAAGAGTCAAATCACAACTGCGAAGATACATGCAGTTTGGTGGGATGAATGCCCCAAAAAGCAATAAGGAACAAATTATAAACGGCGGACTGATCCTTGATATGAAAGGAAAAAGAATGTTAGTTGACGGGGAAGCTGTGAAACTGACAGCAACCGAATATAAGATCGTAAGCCTTCTCATGAAGAATCTTGGCAGGGTATTTTCAGCAGATGAAATCTATGAACGTGTATGGAACGAAGAAGCCTACGCAACAGAAAATACAGTCATGGTCCATATCCGCCGTATCCGCGAGAAAATAGAAATAGATGCAAAAAATCCAAGATATTTAAAGGTGGTGTGGGGAATTGGATACAAGATCGAAAAAATGGACTAATACGATACTGGTCACATTTGTGATCATTGTTATGACCTTGTCAGGAATGTATGGGATCAGTACGATTCATAACATGGCACTGACGGGAAATAGCAGTTTTACAGTGGATGAGCTAGATCAGATTGATTATATCAAAAAGACACAGACATCATTATTTGACAAATGGGCAGAGCAACAAGGTGCAAAAACTTATTCCGGCCAGCGAAACCATGTGTCAGAGGATCTGCTTACAAAGATTAAAAATGAATCCAGAGTAAAAGTAACAATGAAAGTCAAACCATATGACAAAAAGATGATAACAACAACATCGTATTATGGGGCGAAAAATGCAGATTATACAGGGGGAAGGATTGAACATTTTCATATAGAACGATCCGAAACAGAATTAAATAAAGATGGAAGTTTTAAAGGATGGGACCCAACCGATGATTTTAATGCAAATCCAGAAGAATATTATGCGTTTGCTGGAGACAGCTACACGATGGAATTTGTATTTCCATCCAATCTTCTGATCAATAATAAAAAGAAGCAGCGTCTGGAAACAGCAGAAATTGAGATTTCGTTGACAAAGAAAGCTTTAACAGAGATTGATCAGTTTCAGAAGAAGGCAACAAAACAGCTTGCTACAGGACTGAAAGCCATCGTTATTGTATCAGTGGTTGAAGTAATCGGAACAATCTTATTGTGTATTTTATTCGCACTGCAGAAGAAACGAACCAAATTTTTTAATGCACTGGATAAAATCTGGTGGGAAATTATACTGGTAGCAGGATTGATCCTGATCGGACTTGCAATTGCATTATGCATTGGAGACTGGCAATATACGATCGAATACGCACAGGGTACAATGAGTTTGAGTTCATCGACATTAGAGATGATCATGATGCTAAGTTATCTGTCCGTACCATTTTTTATCATGGCGTTCGCAGTATGCGTACAGACAACGGTATGGAGAATAAAAGAAAGAAATCTTTTGGATTCCACGTTTTGCTTAGGGTATTTTAGAAAATGGTATCGTCATGAAAAGCAAAGACGAGAATTGGAAGAAGAAGCAATGTCTTTTGCACAAAAACATGCAAGAGACAGGATCAGGCAATACCGCGTTTTGAGATATATCATGATTGGAGGCGTTGCGGTCTGCGTTATCATATTGTTCACAGGAGCTCAATTGAGCGACTTTCTGGTTGCTTTAATAGCAATTACATGTATTTCATTATTCAAATTCTTTAAGAAATATTCAAACAAATATGCAGAAGAGCAAAGAGATTTAGGAAAATTAGTCGATCAGATCGAACGTATCTCAAATGGAGAATTGACAGCAATAACAGATATAAGTGAGGACTCAGATTACTACGAATACAGCCAGAAACTGACCCATATCGGACAGGGAATGGAAAAAGCATTAGAAACGCAGATGAAAGGCGAGAGGATGAAGATCGACCTGATCACCAATGTTTCTCATGATTTAAAGACTCCTTTGACATCGATCATTGGCTACGTTGATCTCTTAAGCAGGGACGATACATTATCTGATGAAGCAAAAGATTATGTGACGATCCTTGTGAAGAAGACAGAACGTTTAAAAGACATCATCTCAGATTTGTTTGAACTTGCAAAATCAACGAGTGGAGATGTCAAGGTTGATATGGAAGAAATGGATATGAAACGTCTGGTGGAACAAACATTGGGGGATATGGCTGATCAGATAGAGGAATCAGGATTTGGAATCAGATATCAGTGCAATACAGAACATACAAAATTCATGGGTGATGGAAACCGTATGTACAGAGTTGTGCAGAATGTCATTGAAAATGCATTGAAATATTCACTCAAAGGCACAAGAATCTTCATTTATATCACTGAAGAAGCAGGAAATATCGTTTTGAAAGTTACGAATACAGCATCGTATGAAATGAATTTTACCGAAGAAGAGATCATGGAACGCTTTGCGAGAGCAGAAAAATCAAGAACAAGTGAAGGCAACGGATTGGGACTGTCCATTGCAGATAGTTTTACAAAGAACTGCGGAGGTAAATTTGAGATCAAAATTGAAGGCGATCAGTTTACTGTAACCATACAATTTAAACAATATTTTAAAGAAAATAATTAGTTTTCGTATCTTTTCTGCTAAAAAAGCAACGTTCTGAAAAAAACCACGCGAAAGGGTAGAAAAAATAAATATAAAAGTATATCTAATAATAAAGGAGAAGTTATTTTTAAAAATATAGTAAATGGAGAATATATTTTAAAGGAAAAAGAAACTAATAAATATAAAAATGATATAAATTACAGAATTAAGATAGAAAATAATAAAGCATATATAAATGAAAAAGAAGTTAATGATTTAAAAATTTATTATAATGTAACGGAAAACGAAAAAGCTAAAGACAAAGACATTTATTATTACAAAGATATAAATGATAAATCTCCAATAATAGAAAATGATTATATAATAAAAAATGACCTATATAAAAGTGAAAATGTACTTTTATATTGGAAAGATGAGGAAGATAACAAATATTATCCAAATGAACAAATAAGTATCAAAGAAGATTTAAAATTATATCCTGTTTATAAAAGTAAGGAGCCAAAAGAAATAGAATTTATTAATAATTATTTAATAGGAAAAGGAATAAAAAACTCAGAAATCATAATTGAAACTTCAAAAGAAAATATAATAAAAACAATAGTAAATGAAGAAAATAACTTCAAAGTAAAAATTCCGTTTAAAGAGAACTCTTACTTTAAAATTTTTCAAATAGAAAATGATATGAAAAAAAGTGATGTAGTAAGTTTTTTCGTATAAAAAAAACTAAAAATCTTGACAATCGTGGGGGGGTATTATAGAATTAAATTAAGGAAAAATAAGGAAACAATTTATATTGAAATTCTTGCTAGAAACACATAAATAAGTTATAATAAAACTAACAATAACCGACAATGTTTTTAAATAAGAAAAGATATAATAATATGGGAGTAGATTATGAAAAAAATAGTAACAGTTATTTTATTAATTATTTTAATAATACCAATATGTATAAATGCGTATGAAATAGAAACAGAAAATGGAGAATATGAGTATAGTTCTAAGATACCACAAAGTGGATATTCATATAGTCATACAATTTGTAACGGAACAAGAGTAAAAGAAGAAAATGCAATATTTAACGAAGAAACAAATTCTATAGATATAAAAGAAATAATAGAACAAAATAATTGTAAATTCTACTTTAATAAAAATGGAGAAGAAATAATAAATACAAGAAATGTAACAATAAAAGTAAAAACAGATACAGAAACAGAAGAAACAAAACAAGTAAATAATGGAGAAGATATAACATTTACATTAACACCAAAAGAAGGATACGTTAATCCAAAAGTAACATGTACAAACTCACAAACAGGAACAATAGAAAATAATACACTAACAGTAAGTAATGTAACAAATGATACAACCTGTACAGTAGAATATGAAGTTCTAACATACACAGTAAATGCAACAGTATTAAATGGGACAATAGAAGGAGAAACAAGTAAAACAGTAAATTACAATAATAGTACAACATTTACATTAAATCCAACAGAAGGATACGGTTACCCAGAAGTGTCATGTACAAATAATCAAAGTGCAAATATAATAAATAATACTCTTACAGTATCAAATGTAACAAATAATACAACTTGTACAGTAAAATATAGAGAGCCAACGGGAGCAGATACAATAATTGCAAAAGCAACAGAAGGAAATAGTGAAGGACTAATAAAAATAGACCAACCTGCAACAGGACAAACAGAAGCATTAACAGAATACAGATATAGTGGAAGTAATGATGTAGTAAAAAATTATGTGACATTCAACAATGAAACGTGGAGAATCATAGGAGTATTTCCTACAGATGATGGCACAGGAAATGTTGAAAACAGAATTAAAATAATAAGAGAAGAAAGTATAGGAGACTATCCATGGGATACAAGTGATTCTACAATAAATTCAGGTTATGGAATAAATCAATGGGGTAGTAGTGGCTCATATGAAGGAGCAGACCTAATGAGGCTATTAAACTCAGGATATGAAAGCGAAAGTGTAAATAATTCTTTATATTGGAATAGAGGAAGTGGGACCTGTTATAACGAGCGTAACAATGCAACAACTGCATGCGATTTTAGTTCCACAGGTTTAACAGAGAATGCGAAAGAAATGATAGACAACGCAAAATGGTATACCCCAGCATCAAAATATGATATAACTGCATCAGAGTCATATGCAGAGGAAAGAGCAAGTACAACACCTCAATCTACAGATGAAGGAATAACAGTAACAAGGACAACAAACTGGACTGGTAAGGTAGGATTGATGTATCCAAGTGACTATGGATATGCAAGTAGTGGATGTAGAAACAGAGAACAAACTTTATATGATTATTATAATGAAACATGTACAAGTACAAACTGGTTATACAATAGTGATTATCAATGGTTACTGGCGCCTTATGCTTTGAATAGAAACGTTGTGCGTGCTGTCTTTAGCGACGGCCGTGTGTACGGCGGCAATGCAGCTAGTACCATTGGCGCTCGCCTAGTCACATATCTTTCATCCAGTGTGAAAATTACTGGGGGTAATGGCACTTTATCAAGTCCATACGAGCTTGAAATATGAATTAGTAGATAGGTGTCCTGGAGGCCGGAGGTCTTCGGACACCGTTTAAAAATAAATTTAAGGAGATTTTATAATACATTATGATGTTGTTTAAATCAAAAAGTTATAAGTGTTAAAAACTCAGCCATAAATAAATAATTAATTGACAAAAAAGTAAAAAAGCATGATATACTTAATAAGACGAGATATAACTGCAATCCAAAAAATGTCTCGTCTTTTTTGTGAGTTTATGAGATAATAAATATATCAAAGAAAGATGGGGTTGCAGTTATTATGAGTAGAAGTAAATTTAATAATGATATATACGATATGTATGAAGAAGAATATAATAAAAACATAATATTAACAAAAGAAAATAAGAGTTTAAAATTAGAAATTTCAACTTTAAAATATGAGTTAAACTATATAGAAAAATCTAATGATAATAAAATCAAAAAAGCAGTAGAAAAAGAAACAATTCCATTGGTTGAAAGAAATAAGAAATTGGAAGTTGAACTAAATAAAGCATATCAAGAAATAGAAAGATTAAAAAAACAAATATTACAAAAAGAAAATACAGATAAATATACTATTGATAAATTAACAAATCAAATTAATAAAAATAGTACTAACTCTTCTATTCCAACAAGTAAAGAAATGGAATTCAAAAAAGAAAAAAGTGGTCCTAATACATATAATCATAGAGAAAAAAGTTCTAAAAAAACAGGAGGACAAGTTGGTCATAAAGGTAAAACTCTTGCAAAAAATGATATGGGAGAAAAAATAAAAAATGGTGATGTTAAAGTAGTTGAAATTATTCATCGCATTAAAGGAAAGAATAAAAAAAATACTGTTAAATATAAAATAGGCATTAAGGTAGAGCCATATGTAGAAAAACATATATTTATACATGAAGAAGATGCTACAGATATACTTCCTAAAGAATTTTATTCCGATGTAACTTATAATGATGATGTTAAAATATTAATAATTATTTTAGGTGTTTACTGTTCTATTAGTTATAGTAAAATAAAAGAATTATTGAAAGATTTAACTAAAGGTATTATCAATATTTCCGAAGGAACTATTGATAATATCTATGAAGAATTTTCAGATAAAACAGAGCCAACAATAAATAATATAACAAAAAATATTTTAAATGGATTATATCAACATACAGATGAAGTAACTACTTCAGAAAATGGTAAAGCATCTTATTATAGAGGATATGCTAATAAAACTAATGTAGTTTATAAATATCATCATCATAAAGGAGATGATCCAATAAAAGAAGATGGTATTTTAGATGATTTTTATGGAACAATAATATCAGACCACGATACAGGTGTATTTAAATATGGAACTCACAATCAAGATTGTGTTGTTCATATAGGAAGATATTGTAAAGAAGGTTATCAAAATGTATTAGAAACTAGTTGGCAAATGGAAATATATTATTTCTTGTTAAGAGTTGAAAGAAATAGAAAAATACTTACTGCTTTTGGAAGAGAATATTTTACAGAAGAAGAAATAAAAGAAATAGAGAAAGAATATGATTTAATTTCACAAAAAGCAGAGGAAGAGAATAAAGGAATATCTTCAACATATTGGCAAGAAAAGGAAGAAACACTTCGAAGACGATTAGTTAATTCAAAAGCAATAGTTCTTTTCTATATTCATGATTTTACTGTTCCATATGATAATAACTTTATGGAAAGACTACTTAGAATGATTAAAGGCAAAACTAAAGTATCTGGTGGATTTAGAAGTAAGAGAGGTGGAGAAAGATTTGGTAACATTATGAGTATAATAAAAACTTCTAAACTAAGAAAACATGATGTTTATAAAATTATAGGGCAAATATTTGAAGGCAAGATTTTATTCGCCTAGTTTTGCCATGCAAAAAAATAACGAATTATTTAAAATTCGTTATTTAGGGCTGAGTAGTAACTGAAAATTAGCTTTTGTGATAATTTTATGAAAAAAATTCTTGCTTTTTTCTTTTTTTTTGCATATAATTGATTATGTATGACTGCTGAGAAGTGCGAGGTTGCTGACACACCAGGTTAGGTTGTTAATACTTAATTAGAAAGTCAGGTAATTCGTATGGAGCGAGTCTATTAGAAAATAGGCGAAGGAGGATAAAAATATGTCAAAGACAAAAGTTCGTATTAAATTAAAAGCATACGATCACAGAATCTTAGATAACGCAGCTAGAAAAATAGTTGAGACTATTAAGAGAACTGGTGGAGTTGTGTGTGGTCCAGTACCACTACCAACAGAAATTGAAAAGTTTACAATTTTGAGAGCTGTTCACAAGTATAAAGATAGTCGTGAACAATTTGAAATGCGTACACACAAAAGACTTATTGATGTATTAGACCCTAGTAAGGAAACAATAGATGCACTTACACATCTAGACTTACCAAGTGGTGTTGATATTGAAATTAAATTATAGGAGGAGAAAAAATGAAAGGAATCTTAGGACGTAAAGTAGGAATGACTCAAGTATTCACTACTGACGGTAAGCTTATTCCAGTAACAGTTGTTCAAGTTGAACCAAATGTTGTAACTCAAATTAAAACAACTGAAAAAGATGGATATAACGCTATTCAATTAGGTGCTTTTAACAAAAAAGAAAAAGCATCAAACAAACCAGAAATGGGACATGTTAAAAAAGCAAAAACTGAACCTAAGCGCTTCTTAAAAGAAATTAGAGGAGTAGATGTTACTTCTTATACAGTAGGAGATAAAATAGATGCTAGTGTATTTGAAGTGGGAGAAACTGTAGATGTTACAGGTACAAGTAAAGGTAAAGGTTTCCAAGGTGTTATTAAAAGACATAATCAACACAGAGGACCTATGTCACATGGTTCACATTATCATAGAGGACCAGGTTCAATGGGAACTATGTTACCAAAAAGAGTATTAAAAGGTAAAAAATTACCTGGACATATGGGAAATGAAACAGTTACTATTCAAAATCTACAAATTATTGATGTTGATTTAGAAAATAACTGTATCCTTATAAAAGGAAATGTTCCTGGACCTAAAAAATCTTTAGTACTTATTAGAACTTCTGTTAAAAAAGGAGACGTTAAAAATCCAGTAGAATTAATTACATATGATATCGTTGAAGAAACAGTGCCGGAAGAAGTAGTAGAAGAAGCTTTAGTAAAGACTGATGAAGTTGAAACTGAAGTTAAAGAAGAAACAAAAACTGAAGAAAAGACTGCTTCTGAAGAAGAAACTAATAAGACTGAGGAGTAAGGAGGAATTATAATGGCTAAAATTAATCTTTTAAACCTTAGTGGAGAAAAAGTAAAAGACTTAACTTTAAACGATAAAATATGGAATATAGAAGTAAATGAAAGTGTGCTTTTTGATGCAATCACTTTTGCACAAGCTGGTCTTCGTCAAGGTACAGCAAAAACAAAGACTAGAGGAGAAGTCTCAGGTGGAGGAAGAAAGCCTTGGAGACAAAAAGGTACAGGAAGAGCAAGACAAGGATCAAACAGAAGTCCACAATGGAGAGGTGGAGGAATAGTATTTGGTCCAACTCCAAGAGATTACAGTAAGAAAATGAATAAAAAAGAAAGAAAACTTGCATTACTTAGTATTCTTTCTAGTAAATATAAAAACAAAGAATTAGTTGCTGTTGAAAACTTAAAACTTGAAACTAATAAAACAAAAGATTTAATTAATGTATTAAAAAACTTAAAAGTGGAAAAAACAGCTTTAATAGTAACTAACGAAGAAAACGAAAACTTATCACTTGCAGCTCGTAATAACAAAAATTTAACAGTTGTGCCAGTAGATAAAATAAATGTTTTAGAAATTGCTATGAACAAAAATTTAATTGTTGAAGAGTCTGCTATTAAAACTATAGAGGAGGTGCTTAAATAATGAATTATGAAATAATTAAGGCACCAGTTATAACTGAAAAAACAGCAAAATTACAAGAAGATAATGTTTATGTATTTAAAGTAGATGCTAAAGCGAATAAAACTCATATTAAACAAGCAATTGAAAAAAAGTTTGGAGTTAAAGTAGAAAAAGTAAATACATTAAATACAAAAAGTAAAAAAAGAAGAGTAGGAAGATATACAGGAAGAACTAAAACTTATAAAAAAGCAATGGTAAAACTAAGTGAAGGCTCTAAAATAGAGTTTTAGTTAGGAGGATAACATGGGTATAAAAAAATATAATCCTACCACAAATGGTAGAAGAAATATGACTTCTAACACTTTTGATGAAGTTACTAAAAAGACTCCAGAAAAAAGTTTATCAGTAATTTTAAATAAAAAAAGTGGAAGAAACAATCAAGGAAAAATAACTGTTAGACATAAAGGTGGCGGAGCTAAAAGAAAATATCGTATAATCGATTTCAAAAGAAATAAAGACGGTATTAAAGGAAAAGTTGCTGGCATCGAATATGATCCAAACAGAAGTGCGAACATTGCTTTAATAAATTATGCAGATGGTGAAAAAAGATATATTATTGCACCACTTAATTTAAAAGTTGGGGATATTGTTGAAAGTGGAGAAAATGTTGATATCAAAGTTGGTAACTCACTTCCAATAAAAAATATTCCAGTTGGTACAGTTGTACACAATATTGAAATTAACCTAGGTGCAGGTGCAGCTCTTGCTCGTAGTGCAGGATCAAGTGCACAAATACTTGGTAGAGAAGAAAAATATGTATTAGTAAGACTTAGAAGTGGAGAACAAAGAAAAGTTCTTGGTACATGTAGAGCAACTATCGGAACAGTTGGTAACTTAGATCATGAATTAGTAAATCTAGGTAAAGCTGGTAGAAAAAGACATATGGGAGTTCGTCCTACAGTACGTGGTTCTGTTATGAACCCAGTTGATCACCCACATGGTGGTGGTGAAGGTAAAGCACCAGTTGGTAGAAAGAGTCCAATGACACCTTGGGGTAAACCAGCACTTGGATATAAAACTCGTAAAAACAAAAAATCTTCAGACAAGCTTATTGTAAGTCGTCGTAAAAAATAAAAGAAAGGAAAGTAAATATGTCAAGAAGTTTGAAAAAAAGACCTTATGTATTTAATAGATTGCTTAAAAAAGTAAGAAAATTAAATGAAACAGGTAAAAAAGAAGTTATTAAAACTTGGTCACGTGCCTCAACTATTTATCCTGATTTTGTAGGACATACATTTGCGGTACATAACGGTAAAGATTTTATTCCAGTATATGTCACTGAAGATATGGTTGGTTACAGACTAGGAGAATTTGCGCTTACTCGTAAATTTGGTGGACACGGTAGTGACAAGAACAAAAAATAATTGAAGGAGGATAATTATGGAAGCAGTAGCTATTCATAAATCTGCGATGATTGCACCTCGTAAAGCAAGATTAACTCTTGATTTAATAAGAGGTAAAAGTGCTAGTGAAGCTAAAGCTATTTTAAGTACTACTAATACAAAGGCAAGTAGACTTATTAGCAAAGTGTTAGACTCAGCGATAGCAAACGCAGTTAATAATTTAAATTTAGATGAAAGTAAATTATATATAAATGAAACTTACATAAATGAAGGACCTGTTCTTAAAAGATTTAAAGTAGGATCTCGTTCACGTGTTGATAAGAGATTTAAAAGAACAAGTCACATTATTGTGAAAGTTAAAGAAAGAGCATAGGAGGGTAAATCTATGGGTCAAAAAGTAAGTCCAGTTGGAATGAGAATAGGTATTAATAAAGACTGGGAAAGTAAATGGTATGCTTCTAAAAAAGATTTTTCTAAGTATTTAAATATAGATATTAAAATTCGTAAATATTTAGAGAAAGTTTTAAAAGGAGCAAGTGTTGCAAGTATTGTTATTGAAAGAAATAAAAAACGTACAAATATCATAATCAAAACTGCTAAACCAGGACTTGTAATAGGTCGTGGTGGAGAAGATATTGAACGTCATAAAAAAGAACTTGCTAAAATAACTGGTGAAGAAATATACATTTCAATAGTCGAAATTAAAAAACCAGATTTAGATGCTAATTTAGTAGCAGAAAGTATTGCAACACAAATAGAAAACAGAGTTTCATTTAGAGTAGCTCAAAAAAGAGCAATAAGAAATACTATGAAAGCAGGAGCAAAAGGTATAAAGACTATGGTTTCAGGACGTTTAAATGGTGCTGAAATTGCAAGAAGTGAAGGATATAGTGAAGGAACTGTTCCACTTCATACCTTAAGAGCTGATATAGATTATGCACATAAAGAAGCTGATACTACATATGGTAAGATTGGTATTAAAGTATGGATCTATAAAGGTGAAATCCTTGCCTCTAAGAAAAATAAGGGAGGTAATAAAGATGTTGATGCCAAAAAGAACTAAATATCGTAAACCTCACCGTGTTAGCTATGAAGGAAAAACAAAAGGACACAAGGAAGTTTCTTTTGGTGAGTACGGACTTATGGCTAAAGAAGGTGCATACATTACTGCAAGACAAATAGAAGCAGCACGTATTGCAATGACAAGATATATGAAAAAAAGTAAAAGCGGTAAAGTATGGATTAATATTTTCCCACACTTAGCAAGAACTAAAAAACCTCTTGGAGTACGTATGGGAAGTGGAAAAGGTAGTGTTGAAGAATGGGTAGCAGTAGTAAAACAAGGTTGTGTAATGTTTGAAATGGCTGGTACTAGTGAAGCAGTAGCAAGAGAAGCATTTCGTCTTGCATCACATAAACTACCTATTAAAACAAAATTTGTAAAAAAGGAAGTGGTGAAGAATGAAGACTAAAGAAATTAGAGAATTAACCACTGAAGAAATAAATAAAAAAATATTAGAAAACAAAGAAGAATTATTTAATTTACGTTTTAGTGGAGCTATGGGAAGTTTAGAAAAACCTCATAGACTAAATGAACTAAGAAAAGAAGTTGCAAGACTAAAAACAGTTCTAAGAGAACGTGAATTAGAAGGAGGCCATGATGGAGAAGAAAAATAGACAAGAGCTAACTGGTAAAGTTGTTAGTGATAAAGGTGATAAAACAATTATCGTAGCAACTGAAACTTATATGAAACATCCATTATATGGTAAAAGAGTTAAATATACTAAAAAATATGCAGTTCATGATGAAAAAAATATTGCAAAAGTAGGAGATACAGTTCGTATAGTAGCAACTAGACCATTATCTAAAACTAAAAGATATGAATTAGTAAGTGTTACAGAAGAATCTGTAATTCTATAAAGAGGGAGGACTAATTATGGTACAACCAGAAACACGTTTGAAAGTTGCAGATAACTCTGGAGCTCGTGAAATACTAGTTATTAGAGTTAAAGGAGGCAGCTTTGTAAGAAGCGGTAATATTGGAGATATAGTTGTTGGGACTGTTAAAAAAGCAATTCCAAACAGCTCAGTAAAAAAAGGAAAAGTTGTAAAAGCTGTTATTGTTAGAACAGTAAAAGGTGTTAAAAGAGAAGATGGTAGTCATATCAAATTCGATGATAATGCTTGTGTATTAATTAAAGATGATAACAGTCCAGTTGGAACTCGTGTTCTTGGACCTGTTGCTCGTGAAATACGTGATAAAGGATTCACAAAAATTGTTTCACTAGCACCAGAAGTGTTATAGGAGGTAAAGTGTGAAAATAAAAGTAGGAGATACAGTTAAAGTAATAACTGGTAAAGATAAAGGTAAAGAAGGTAAAGTAATTACTACACTTAAAAATAAAGATAAAGTGATAGTTGAAAAAATTAATATTGTTAAAAAACATATTAAACCTAATGGACAAAATGAAAGTGGAGGAATTATTGAAACTGAAGCTCCAATACATGTGTCTAATGTAAAACTAATTTCTAAAGAAGATAAGAAAAAAGAAAAGAAAGTAACTAAAAAAGAACCAACTAAAAAAACAACAAAAAAGGAAAGCAAGTAGGTGAATTATGGAAACATTAAAAGAACAATACATTAAAGAAATAGTTCCAAGCCTAAAAAAGAAATTTGGATATAAGAGTACAATGCAAGTACCAAAACTAGAAAAAATTGTACTTAATATGGGTGTTGGAGACGGAGCACATGATTCTAAATATATAGATGCTGCCGTAAAAGAATTAGAAGTTATTGCTGGACAAAAACCAGTTGTAACAAAAGCTAAAAAATCTATTGCTGGATTTAAAATAAGAGAAGGTCAAACAATTGGTTGTAAAGTTACTCTTCGTGGAGATAATATGTATATTTTCTTAGAAAAATTAGTTAAAGTTGCTTTACCTCGTGTAAGAGATTTCCGTGGAATTAGTAAACATTCTTTTGATGGAAGAGGAAATTATACTCTTGGAATTAAAGAACAACTAGTATTCCCAGAAGTTAATTATGATAATGTAATAAAAGTTCGTGGACTAGATATCGTTATTGTTACAACAGCTAAAAGTAATGATGAAGCACTTGAACTTTTAAAAGAATTTGGATTACCTTTTAGAAAGTAGGAAAGGAATAGTTATATGGCAAGAAAAAGTATGGTGGTTAAACAAAAACGTGAACCAAAATATAAAGTACGTAAATATACAAGATGCACTAGATGTGGAAGACCACATAGTGTTATAAGAAAATTTGGACTTTGCCGTATTTGCTTTAGAGAATTAGCATATAAAGGGCAAATACCTGGTGTTAAAAAGTCAAGTTGGTAAGAAGGGAGGACTTTTGATGGTAGTTACCGATACAGTCGCAGATATGTTAACTAGAATTCGTAATGCTAATCAATTAAGATATGAAACAGTTTCAGTTCCATCAACTAAGATGACAAGAGCTATCGCAGATATTTTAGTTAACGAAGGATATATCAGTGGATATGAAAAAGAAGAAAATAAAACTGGTGAAATGATCATACTTAACTTAAAGTATGGTAAGAAAAAAGAAAGAGTAATTACTGGTCTTAAAAGAATTAGTAAACCAGGATTACGTGTATATGCAAAAAAAGATGAAGTACCAAAAGTATTAAATGGATTAGGAATAGCTATTATTTCTACTTCACAAGGATTGATGACAGATAAAGATGCAAGAAGTAAAAGTCTTGGAGGAGAAGTATTAGCATACATTTGGTAAAAATAAACTGAAAGGAATGGAATGTATGAGTCGTGTAGGAAAAAGAGAATTAAAACTACCTGATGGAGTAAGTGCAAATATAGAAAATAACACTATAACTGTTACAGGTCCTAAAGGAACTTTAAGTTTAGATTTTGCTAAATGTATAAAAGTAACTATAAAGGACGGAGTTATAACAGTAACTAGAGATAACGAAATTAAACATACTAAACAATTACATGGAACTACTAATGCACTTATAAACAATATGATTATTGGTGTTAGTAAGGGATATGAAAAAGCTTTAGAAATTAATGGTGTTGGTTATCGTTTTGCAGTTGCTGGTAAACTACTAACAATTAATGCTGGATACTCACATCAAGTAAAAATGGAAATACCTGAGGGATTAACTGCAGAAGTACCAAGTAATACTGAGTTAGTTATAAAAGGTATTGATAAACAAAAAGTAACTGAATTTGCTGCGAAAGTAAGAGATGTTAGAAAACCTGAACCTTATAAAGGAAAAGGAATTCGTTACAAAGATGAAAGAATTCGTCGTAAAGAAGGAAAGAAAGCAGCTTAACCTATAAAGTAAGGAGAGTATAATATGATTAAAAAAGTTTCAAGAAACGATGCTCGTAAAAAAAGACATATGAAAATACGTAATAACATTAAAGGAACAGCTGATACTCCTAGATTAAACGTATTTAGATCTAATACCAATATAACAGCACAAATTATTGATGATGAAGCTGGAGTAACATTAGTTAGTGCATCATCAATAGATATGAAACTTAAAGGTAATAACATTGAAACTGCTAAAAAAGTTGGTGCTGAAGTTGCAAAAAGAGCTAAAAAAGCAAAAATTAAGAGTGTTGTTTTTGATAGAGGAGGATACCTATATCATGGACGTGTTAAAGCTTTAGCAGAAGCAGCACGTGCTGAAGGTTTAGAATTCTAATAAGGAGGAAAATATGTATAAAAGAAAAGATACGTCAAGAAAAAACTTATATGAAGAAAAGCTAATTTCTATTGGACGTGTTGCTAAAACTACAAAAGGTGGTAGAACTATTAGATTTACAGCACTTGTTGTAGTAGGAGACAGAAAAGGTACAGTAGGTATTGGAACTGGTAAAGCTAGTGAAGTACCTGTTGCAATTCAAAAAGCAATACAAGCTGCAAATAGAAATGTGTTTAAAGTAAACTTAGTAGAAAATAGAACATTATCACATGAAGTAATTGGTAAATGTGGTGCTGCTAAAGTTTTAATAAAACCTGCCAAAAAAGGTAACGGAATAATTGCTGGTGGACCTGTACGTAATGTACTAGAACTTGCAGGTGTAAAAGATATTGTTTCAAAATCTCTTGGAAGTAATACAAAAATTAATACAGCAAGAGCAACAATTGATGCTTTAAAACAACAAAAAAGCAAAGAACACATTGCTGCACTTCGTGGAAAAAAAGTAGAGGAGTTATAATAAATGAAATTACATGAATTAAAAAGCACACCTGGGTCTACTCACAGAAGAAAAGTTGTTGGAAGAGGACCAGGAAGTGGTCTAGGTAAGACTGCAGGTCGTGGTGAAAATGGACAACTTTCTCGTAGTGGCGGAAAAGTGCGTGCATGGTTTGAAGGTGGACAAAATCCATTATATAAAAGAATTCCAAAGAGAGGTTTTAACAATAAAAGATTTACAACTAGATATGCAATAGTAAACGTTTCTTCATTAAATATTTTTGAAGATGGAACAGTAGTAACACCAGAATTATTAAAAGAAAAAAGATTAGTTAATAAAGAATTATCTGGTATAAAAATACTAGGAAATGGAAAGTTAGAAAAGAAATTAACTGTAAAAGCTAATATTTTTACTAACAGTGCAATTAACAAAATACAAGAACTAGGCGGGAAAGCAGAGGTGATTTAGATGTTTGCTACATTTAAGCAAGTATTTAAA
Source organism: uncultured Mycoplasmatota bacterium (assembly GCA_900553435.1). Lineage (GTDB taxonomy): Bacteria > Bacillota_I > Bacilli_A > RF39 > UBA660 > UMGS1611. The sequence goes on along the minus strand of USDC01000001.1, from coordinate 4,659 downwards.
TCTACTAACAAGGATATAAGAAATAGAATATTTTTTACACTTGGTGCACTTATTATATTTAGCTTAGGTAATGCAATAACTGTACCAGGAATGGAAAGAATTGTTGGAGACTTAGGTTTTTTAGAACTACTTAATGCAATGGCTGGGGGAGGACTTAAAAACTTCTCAATTTTTGCACTAGGTGTTATGCCATACATTACAGCTTCCATTGTAATGCAACTTTTACAAATGGATATAATTCCATATTTTAAAGAACTTAAAGAAATGGGAGAAGAAGGCAGAAGAAAGATAAATAAAATAACTAGATATGCTGGTATTGGAATTGCATTTATTGAAGGGTATATATTCTCAGTAATGTTTATCGGAGAAAATACAGATCCTATGAGATATATCGAAGTTACTTTAATACTTACTGCTGGTACAGCGTTTCTACTATGGTTAGGAGACCAAATAACAAAAAAAGGAATAGGTAATGGTATATCACTTATAATTATGGCTGGAATAGTAAATACAATTCCATCAATGTTTGTAGAAGCATTTAATAGTTTTGTACCACTTGATGGTAGTGGAAACTTATTTATAGGAATTTTATCTTACGTTTTCTTTGTATTAATATATTTAGCAATAATAGTTGGAGTAATTTTTACACAACAAGCAGAAAGAAGAATTCCTATACAATATTCAAATAAAAGTAATTCTGCATTTGGCGGAAGACAATCTTATTTACCATTAAAGCTAAATAGTGCAAACGTTATTCCAGTAATATTTGCATCTGCTTTAATCGCAGTTCCAACAACAATAGCTTATTTTACAAAGAGTGAAGGTGTAACATTATTTATTAATAAATACTTATCTTATACTTCACCAACAGGATTTTTATTATATATTCTATTAATTATATTATTTGTATATTTTTATACTTATGTAGTAATAAATCCAACAGAACTTTCTAAGAATTTAAACAAAAGTGGAGGATATATACCAGGAATTAGACCTGGTAATGAAACAAGTACTTACATATCAAAAGTACTAAAAAGAATAACTTTCTTAGGAGCAATATTCCTAAGTATAATCGCAGCATTACCAATATTATTACTGCATTTTCTGGACTACCAAGTACTGTAACTGTAGGTGGAACAGGACTATTAATCGTAGTTGGTGTAGTACTTGAAACTTATAAACAACTTGAAAGTAGTGTTGCAAGTAGAAATTATAATAGAAGGTAATATATGAGAAATGTAATTTTAATAGCTCCCCCTGCTGCGGGTAAGGGGACAGTTTCAGGATTTTTAAAAGAAAAATATGGATATAATCATCTTTCCGCTGGAGATGTATTAAGAGATGAAATAAAAAGTGGAAGTGAGCTTGGGCTTAGTATAAAAGATATCGTTGAAAGTGGAAATCTTGTTGAAGATGATATGCTAAAAGAACTTATGAAAAGTAAAATTTCGTCACTTGATTTTGATAAACCATTTGTTTTAGATGGATATCCTAGAAAAGTTAATCAAGCCAGAGATTATATTGATATTTGTAATGAACTTAATATAGATCACGGTAAAGTATACTTCTTAGATGTTGATGAGGAAACAGCATTATTTAGAACTTTAGGAAGACTTGTGTGTCCAGTTTGTAAAATTTCTTATAACGAAAACACGGAAGACCACAAACCTAAAGAAAAAGATATTTGTGATATATGTGGTTCTAAATTAACTAAAAGAGCTGATGATAACGAAGAAACATTTAAGAAAAGATTTGAAAATTATTTAAAGGAAACAGAACCATTAATTAATTTTTATAAAGAAAAAGGAAATTTAACTATTATTGATGCACGAAAAAGTATTGAACAAATAATAAATGAATTAATACTAACGTTAGGTGAATAATGATAACCATAAAAAATACTGAACAAATAAAAAATATGAAAGAAGCTGGACATATTGCATATAATCTTCTAAACTTATTAGAGGGTTATGTAAAAGAGGGGATAACAACAAAAAGACTTGATGAAGTTGCATACAAATTTATAACAAAAAATGAAGCGACTCCTTCATTTCTAAACTATGAAGGATATCCAGCAAGTATTTGTGTATCAATAAATGAAGAAGTAGTTCACGGAATACCTGGCAGTAGAAAAATTAAAAGTGGAGATGTTGTATCAATTGACGTTGGTGTTTGTAAAAATGGTGTACATGCTGATACCGCTAGAACATATATTGTAGGAAGCACAATTAAAGAAGTAAAAGACTTAGTAGAGAACACTAAGAAAGCATTATATGAAGGTATCAAAATCGTAAAACCAGGAATAAAACTAAATGAAGTGTGCAAAAAAATTGAAAGCATTGCAAAGGAATATAACTATGGTGTAATAAGAGAACTTACTGGACATGGAGTAGGAATTAGTTTACATGAAGATCCTTATATTCCAAATTACTCAAATAAAGAAAGTGAAAGTATTATACTTAAGCCAGGAATGACATTAGCAATAGAGCCGATGTTTGCTCTTCACAGTAGGGAAATTTACTTACTTGAAGACGGTTGGGGTATTATTACACAAGACGAAAGTGTTGCTGCACACTTTGAACACAGCATTGTTGTAACAGAAGATGGATATGAAATATTAACGGGAGAGTGAGTTATGGCTAAGAAAGATTACATTGAATTAGAAGGTAAAGTTATAGAACTTTTACCACGCGGAGAATTTAAAGTACAAATAGAAAATGGACATACGGTAGTTGCCTATGTTTCTGGAAAAATGCGAAATTTTAATATTCGTATTCTTGCAGGTGATACTGTACTTATGGAAGTTCCATTAACTGATTTAAAACATGGGCGTATAATTTATAGAAAGTAACAAGGAGGAATACTATGAAAGTTAGAGCAAGTGTAAAACCAATTTGCGATAAATGCAAAGTAATAAAAAGAAAAGGAAAAGTTATGGTTATTTGTGAAAACCCTAAACACAAACAAAGACAAGGATAATAGGAGGAATTTATGGCACGTATAAAGAATATTGATTTACCAAAAAATAAAAGAACTGTAATAGGTTTACAGTATATCTATGGAATAGGTCCAGCTAGAGCAAAAGAAATCTGTGCATCTGCAGGTGTTAGTGAAGATGTTAGAATAAAAGATTTAACAATTGAAGAAGTAAACAAACTTAGAGTTGAAACAGATAAATATGTGACTGGTGGAGACTTAAAACGTGAAGTAGATATGAATATTAAAAATCTAATGGAAATTGGTAATTATCGTGGAATTAGACATAGAAAAGGATTACCAGTTAGAGGACAAAAAACTCAATCTAACGCTAGAACTCGTAAAGGTAAAAAGAAACAAGCTGTTGCTAATAAGAAGAAATAAGTAAGGAGGATAAAAAAGTGGCTTATAATAGAAGAAAAAGAAAAGTAAAGCGTAATATACCTGAGGGTCAAGCTCATATACATTCAAACTTTAATAATACAATTGTAACTATTACTGATACAACAGGAAATGTAATTAGCTGGGCTTCATCAGGAACAATTGGATTTAAAGGAAGTAAAAAGAAAACTCCATTTGCTGCTGGTCAAGCTGCAGAAGCAGCTGCAAAAAAAGCAATTGAATGTGGAATGAAAAAAGTAGAAGTATTTGTAAGAGGAATGGGACAAGGAAGAGAAACTGCCATTCGTTCATTACAATCAGCTGGTCTTGAAGTTACAGGAATAACAGATACTACACCAGTACCTCATAATGGATGTAGACCACCTAAGAGAAGACGTGTGTAAGGAAGGGGATTGTTATGTTAAAATTTGAAAAACCAGAATATAAAGTAGCTGAATATATAGAAAATAATTTCTATGGAAAATTTGTTTTAGAACCGCTTGAAAAAGGATTTGGTACTACAATTGGTAACGCACTTAGAAGAGTAATGTTATCAAACTTACCAGGTAGTGCTGTTGTAAGTGTTAAAATTGAAGGTGTTCTTCATGAATTTCAAAAAATTGATAGTGTAATGGAAGATGTTACACAAATAGTATTAAATTTAAAAAACTTAGTATTAAAAAAACATTGTGAAGAAGATAAAGTATTACACTTAAAAAGTGATAAAGAGGGAGAAGTAAAAGCAAAAGATATTGTAAAAGATGCAGATGTTGAAGTAATAAATGAAGACTTAGTTATTTGTACTTTAGCTAAAGGTGGAAAAATTGATATGGAACTTACTGTATCAAACGGAAGAGGATATGTTGATGCAAAAGAAAACAAAAGACTTTATCCTGATGCATCAGTAGGAACAATATTTATTGATGCTTTATACTCACCAATCGAAAGAATTAATTATGATGTTGAGGGAGCTCGTGTAGGACAAAGTGAAAATTATGATAAACTTACTATGGAAGTTTGGACTAATGGTTCAATCACTCCAGAAGAAGCAATCGCACTTGCAAGTAGAATTTTAATAGAACACTTTGAAGTGGTAACTGAACTTAATAAAATCGCAGATTTAACAGGATTACTCGCAGATAAAGAAGAAGACCCAGTAGTTAAAACTTTAGAAACTCCAGTAGAAGAACTAGACTTATCAGTAAGAGCTTATAATTGTCTAAAAAGAGCTGGACTTCATACATTACAAGATTTAACTAATATGAGTGAATCTGAAATGATGAAAATAAGAAACCTAGGAAA